>JAKIVC010000004.1 GCA_021647245.1 Gammaproteobacteria bacterium | reverse complement strand
TCGGTTGTCGGCAATCAGCTGACCAAAGTTGGGCACCGCCACCGCAATCAGAATCGCCGCCACGGCAAGCGTGACCATCAATTCGATGAGTGTGAAGCCCTTTGTACTTTTCATTGTCAGCACCTAATAACAGATAGCCCACCGTTTAAAACCACCCTTTCAACACCCAAGCTACGAACGGCTACTACAGAATTAATGAATCGATTATCTGTTTTTGTTCATCGACACTTCGTTAATATTAATTAACATATAAACCATATTTAAAAAATATAACATGTCAAAATAACAGCCAAAACATCAGCATATTCCGTTGAAATTAAACGAAAATAACCAAAAACATAATTCATAGGATTAACGCAGACATGCCGCTTTAAAAGTATGGAATAAATTGAAAAGAATAATGGAGATCACCACCACAGAGAGTTATCGACCATCTTCATGGCCTCTTCACTTTAATTTCTCGATAGGGTTAAGCCGTGTGGAATAGACTCAAGCAAAAAGTGATCGAGATATTAATCAGCTATACTTTGTGGTTTCATGAAGGTCTCAATAAGTCGGTATTGCGAAGATGAATCAACAGAACGAAATTATTCAACAGACTCGAAACTGGGTGAGTCAGGTGATTGTAAAATTAAACTTTTGCCCTTTTGCCCGGCCAGTGGTCGAGAGTGGTGGCATTCATTACCACCTCACTGAAGCTGACGACCTGCATGAGGCGCTACAAGTGCTGATTGAACAGTGCAAATATCTTGATGAACAGCCTGAAATAAAGACCGGACTGGTGATTTATGCCCATGGTTTTGACTCTTTTGATGAGTTCCTCGATCTGGTTGATCTTGCGAACCCGTTACTTGAAACACAGGGTTATGAGGGTATTTATCAACTGGCCAACTTCCACCCTGACTACTGCTTTGAAGGCGAGTTACCTTCAGACCCGGCCAACTACACCAATCGTTCACCCTATCCGATGTTACACATTATTCGTGAAGCTGACCTGGAGCAGGCGCTTGAGAGCTACCCAGACCCGGAGGCTATTCCCGCACGCAATATCGCACTTGCACGGGAGATGGGGTTAGCCGCACTACAATCGACCCTGGAAAACTGCAAGCGGCCAAAGGAGGGAGGTGGTGAGTAGATTAGAGCTATCACAACTCTGGCTCTTCCCGGTGAAGTCATGCGCCGGTTTTACACTACAAAAAAGCCACTTATCCCTGTTCGGACTAGCAGGTGATCGGCGTTGGATGGTTGTGGATGCAAACAGCAACCACTTTATCAGCCAACGTAATTTTCCTGAGATGTGCTTGATTCAAGCCTCGCCAAGCCCCCAAGGCATTCAACTTCATCACCTAGACGGCTCGATGCTGCACGTTACCCAACCCCGTGGTGAAGCGCTGCGCGAAGTCACTGTTTGGGAAGACCACTGCCAAGCATGGGACGCGGGAGAAGCCGCCGCCAGCTGGTTAAGTGAGCGGCTAGCCACCCACTGTCGCCTGGTCTACTTCCCGCAACACGAAGTGCGGCAAGTTGATCTTGCATATGCACAGCGTGGCGATAAAACTGCCTTTAGTGATGGATTCCCCTTGCTGCTTGTATCACAAGCATCGCTGGATGATCTCAATAACCGCCTTGAATCACCCGTTAGCATGGTACGCTTTCGACCCAACCTGGTAGTTGACGGCTGTGCCCCTTTTGCTGAAGACAACTGGAAGGTATTACAAATAGGTGATATCAAATTGCGGGTCGTTAAGCCGTGTAGCCGCTGCTCTATTCCCAATGTCGACCCGGCAACGGGCAGACGAGAAAAAGAGCCTATCTCAACACTGAGTCAGTATCGCCGCAGAGGTAACAAAATATTTTTTGGTCAAAATGTAATTGCCGACAAACCGGGGGATATTGCGGTGGGTATGCCGGTGGAGGTGATTGAGTAAGTTTTTGTATGCTCCCTGCCAACAACACCGCACTTTGGGGAGGTAATCAGGGCTTCTTGGCGAGCGAACTTTGGTTACTTGCCAGCCCCAGTGCTTGCTGCATAAAGAGCTGTTTTATGGGTGAGATTCGATCCGATACGTTTAACCCAAGGTTGCGTGCAAAGCGCAGTACCGGCTGATCATTGCTGAAGAGTCGCTTAAAGCCATCCATCGCCCCCATCATCAGCATATTATCGGCCTTACGTGCCCGCTCATAACGCCGCAATACAGCAATATCACCGATGTTTTCACCGCGCTTTTTTGCCGCTGAGAGGGTATCAGCCAGTGAACCCATATCCCCCAGCCCCAGGTTGACCCCTTGACCGGCAAGTGGGTGAATGGAGTGTGCGGCATCGCCAATCAGTGCCAAACGCAAACCGGTATAGCGGGTTGTGTGAGCCAGCCGTAGTGGAAAAGCCGCCCGCTCACCAACCGTACACATTCTCCCTAGGGAGTCACCAAAACTCAGCTGCAGCGCTTTAAGAAACATCGCATCATCCAGTGCTAACAGCTGCTCGGCATGTTCCGGGGAAGTGGACCAGACAATTGAGCAGGTTTTTTCATCCAGCGGTAAAAATGCCAAGGGCCCATCGGCAGCAAAGCGCTGCCAGCAACACGCCTGGTGGCTGAGCTCATGGCTAACAGTGGCCACCACCGCATCCTGCTGATAGGACCAACCTTTACTCTCAAAGCCCGCTTGCTGTCGCACCCACGAACGACCACCGTCAGCTCCGATAATTAAATCGGCTTCCAGAAAGCGGCCATCATCCAGCGTTAAACACACCTGCTGCTGAGTAACCTGTAGCTGTTTTGGCGTTGCAGGCGCGAAACATTGCACATTTGGCAGCTGTTTCAACTGCTCCCACAGCGCCGCCTGAATCACACTGTTTTCAATAATATGCCCGAGATCCGGCTCGGCAATATCGGCACTATCAAAATGGATATGACCGCCACCAGTACTGTCCCACACCTCCATTTTACGATAGGGTGAAACGCGACGACTGACCATCTGCGGCCAGGCGTTGAGGTTTTCAAACACATATTGCGAGGCGCGGGTGATGGCACTGACACGGTTTTCATAGCGATCTTTTGGCCAGCCAAGGTCGGGAACCCGCCCCTCAATTAATGCCACTTTAAGCGCTTGATCGCCCATGGCACATGCCATAGCAGCACCCACCATGCCGCCACCCACAATAATCAAATCAAAATGCTCGGCTCGGCTCACAGAGATAACCCTCGGTTCAAGCGTGGCTGTCGGCCTCGCAAACCCATCGCTTGGCGACCCAGCAGGCGCTTTAACGGCGGCAGTTTCTCCATTAACGTCAACCCCACATTTCGGCCAAGGACAGCGAGTGGGTCCGTATTGCTGAACAGGTGTACTAAGCCATCAGTAAAGCGAATCACCTCGCTATGATCCTGGGTGCGCCACTCGGCATAGCGCTGCAGTACGGCAAGATCGCCAATATCTTGACCACTCGCCAGTGCATCACTCACACACTCGGCCAGCGCCGACACATCGCGGATACCCAGGTTAAAACCTTGCCCGGCAATGGGATGAATGGCGTGCGCTGCGTTGCCGATTATGGCCAGCCGGGGGCGAATCTGCTCTCGGCTTCGCATCAGGCTGAGTGGGTAAGCAGCCCGTTTCCCCACCTGTTTCAGTGCACCTAAACGATAGCCAAATCTGGCCTGAAGGCGGGCTAAAAATGCCACATCATCTAGCCCCATCACCTCATCCACATCCTGCTGCCACTGCGTCCAAACCAGTGAGCAGCGGTGATCACTCATCGGCAGCAGCGCCAGTGGCCCAGAGTCGGTAAAACGCTCGTAGGCGATATTGTTGTGGGGTCGACCGGGAGTAATGTTAGCGATAATGGCAGTCTGCCCATACGCTTGTCGGTCGCTTTCGATACCCAGCAACTGGCGCACACTTGAGTGGCCACCATCGGCGGCTACCATCAGCTTTGCCTTTATCGTAACCGCCTGCTCGCCTTGGAAAACATCGGCCTGAACAGCCCCCGCCACATAACGAATATCACTGAGCTTTGCCGGCGCCAGCAGCTCAACATTAGCTTGGGATGCCAGCTGTTCGGCAAGTACATTGCCAATATCACGCCCAGCGATCACCTGACCCAGCGCTTCGACACCCTCTTTTTCAGAGTCAAGCCGAGTGATGCCGAAGTGGCCTTTATCAGAGATGTGAATTTTTTTGATGGGGGTTGCCCTGGAGGCCATGTGGGGCCAAAGGCCCATCCCCTGAAAGATACGCTGGCTTCCATACGCCAGCGCAATTGCACGGTCATCATAACTGGGTTGATTTTGTGAATGCAGTGGCACCGCCTCAACAATCACGATCTTGATCGGTTTATCTTTCAGCGCACACGCAAGGCTTGCGCCGACCATGCCGCCGCCAATAATCAGTAGATCAGCGCTTTTTAGGGTGCTCATATCACTCTGCCATCAGTTGCTCGATTGCTATAATCTCTTTTGGCACACCGTCCGTCATCACCTCGTGCCCCTCTTTTGTGACCACAACATCGTCTTCAATACGAATACCGATATGGTGAAATTCAAGCGGAATATCTTTTTCAGCACCAATATAGAGGCCTGGTTCAATGGTAAGGACCATGCCCGGCTCCAGAACGCGCCACACATCCGCCACTTTATAGTCGCCCACATCATGCACATCAAGTCCCAGCCAGTGGCCGGTGCGGTGCATATAAAAACGGCGATAGGCCTGCTTCTCTATTAGAGTGGCCAGCTTGCCTTTTAGCAAGCCTAACGTTACCAGCCCCGCCGTCAGCACTTTGACTACCGCCTCATGCGGGTCATTCCAGTGATTGCCCGGCTTTACCTGCTCGATGGCAGCATATTGAGCATCCAGCACCAGCTGATAAACGGCGCGCTGTGCATCAGAGGAGCGACCATTAACCGGAAAAGTGCGAGTAATATCGGCGGCATAACACTCGAGCTCTACACCCGCATCAATTAGAACCAGCTCTCCACTCTTTAATTTCCGGTTATTTTCTGTGTAGTGCAAGATACAGCCATTCTCTCCACCGCCCACAATGGTGCTATAGGCCGGATGACCATTTGAGCGACGAAAAGCATAGAGGAACTCTGCCTCCAGCTGATATTCCATGATGCCAGGGCGGCACACCTTCATGGCCGTTACATGCGCCTCTGCCGAAAGGTGCGCCGCTTCGCGCATCACCTTTAATTCACTACGGCTTTTATAAAGGCGCATATCGTGCAGTAGATGCTCCAGTGCAACGAACTCATGGGGTGTGTGTTTGCCTGACCGGGACTGGGCACGCAAGGTATGCACGATGCCGGTGATCTTTTGATCCGACTCACTGTCATTACCGAAGGTATAAAAAACCCGGTCACACGGCTCAATCAAGCCGGGCAAAATATCAGCTAGATCTTCGATAGGAAACGCATCATCAGCACCGTAGCGTTCACAGGCACCTTCAATGCCTGCACGCCGGCCATGCCAAGTCTCTTTCTCGATATCTCTCTCCCGACAAAAGAGAATAAATTCACCTTTTTCTCGCCCCGGCAACAGCACCATCAACGCTTGTGGCTCCGGAAAACCGGTTAAATAGTGAAAATCGCTATCGGCGCGAAAAGGGTACTCTGCATCACGGTTACGCACTTTCTCTTTTGCTGTGGGCAAGATCGCAATGGTCTTTTCACCCATCATGCGCATTAACTCTTTGCGACGTTTCTGAAACTCGCGGCGGCCAATCATCTTAATGCACCTGACCAGATGGCGATATTGAGCTACTCGGGTTCAACATCTCATACATCAGTAGTGTGCCGACACGCAGGTACTCAACCAGCTCCTGGTAGGCCACTTCATCCTCTTCTCCTCGCGCTATTTCGCTCAGGCCAGCACGCGATATATCAAGCAGATCCTGACAGAATTCACTCGCCTCTTTGGGTAGCTTGGCGAAATCCTTAATGCCTGCAATCGCCAGCCCTGTTAAGAAACCGTGACTCCACTCCGCCATCGCCTCGGTTCGCACCTCAAGCCCTTGGTCATCATTGGGCAACAGCAGGTCATAGCTAAATTCAGGGTCATTTAATGCCGCCAAGATCTGTACCGGACACTGAATGACCATCTGGTAAGCCTCTGAATCCAAAACATCTCCTTTTGCCCCCTTGGGGATCAACTGCTCAAGATGTTTGCTGGCGTTATTGCCCATCACACACAGCAGGCCACTCAGGGTGCCGTGCAGCTCTGCCGCCTCAATATCCGCATTCAAACGTAGCAACGCCTTGTTTACACGCTCAAAATCAGTTGTCTCTTGTGTCATGGTTTCACTTACTTCAAACAATAAAAGTACCAGTCTATCATGAGACCTTTGCACGAGAAGAGCGCACGAGAAAAAAGAGATGAAATTTGACTGATTGAGGCGAAAGGCGCGGGGAGTAGCGCGTAGTAGCGAAATATGCTCATTGACCCGACCCATTAGCCGATCTAATATTAGGGGCTTACAGGAGAATGCTAAACTAATGTCTGAGCAAGAGGTCAGAAAACTCGAATATCTGGTAGATGATCTACTAAAAGCCTGCGAACACCTCAAACAGGAGAATAGTCTGCTGCGTGAACGCCAGGAAGTGCTGTTCCAGGAGCGCACTAAACTCATTGAAAAAAATGAACTCGCCTGCACCCGGATAGAGTCAATGATTGTGCGTTTAAAAGCACAGGAGCACGCTTAAATGAGCGGAAAATCCGTACCCGTTACTGTCAAAATTCAAGATAAAGAGTATCGTATTGGCTGCCCTAAAGGTGAAGAGGAGGCATTGATCTCAACGGCACGCTATGTCGACCAAAAAATGCAGGAAGTGCGCTCAGCAGGCAAAGTGATTGGCAATGACCGTATCGCGGTAATGGCAGCACTCAACATTGCTCACGAATTAATACAACAATCAAAAGAATCAGAGTACAATGATGGATCGATTCTAAAAGTAAGGGCGATGCAAGAGCGCATTCAAAATGCTCTGAATAGCCTGAAACAGATGGAGTTGTAGCCCGATTTTAAGTTTTGGCGTTCCTGCTGTGTTTGTATGCGCTCTGGATACTCTTGAGCCTAATATACCATCCGCGGGATCTGCTCTGGTGATGTGTGCATGTCCGCGTGCCGGAAAGCCTAATTTGCCAGTAATTTTCCCCACTTGAACCTTTGGTTCAAGGTCGACGACTGCTACGGCAACGGTGGGAACGCCTTTTATTCCGAACACGTCATAAATCGTGCACAATCTCATGCAATATCCGGCTTAAGATTACCATGGGCTATTCACCATGAACTCCCGTAATACCCTGCGAAAAAAGATTCGTCAGCAACGCCGCGCCCTGACCACCGCACAGCAGCACCACCACTCAGATAAAATTGCCTGCCAAATTAGCCATAGCCACCTATTCCGCTCCGCGCAGCAGATCGCCTGTTACCTGGCCAATGATGGCGAAGTCAACCTGATGCCCGTCATACAACGTATGTGGAGCATGGGAAAACAGTGCTACCTGCCACTACTCAGTGAAGGCAAAGACAAACGCATGTGGTTTGCTCCCTATACGGCCAATACCACTTTAAAACCAAATGGTTACGGAATTCTTGAGCCTCAAAATAACCCCCACCAGTGGATAGCACCGCAGCAGCTCGACCTGGTGTTAATGCCACTGGTGGGATTTGATAGTAATGGCAACCGTCTCGGTATGGGGGGAGGCTATTACGACCGCAGCTTCGCCTTTCTTAATCGCTCTTTTGGCATTAAAAAGCCGCGCTTACTTGGAGTGGCCTACGCGCTTCAACACTGTGATAACCTGCCAACCGAGCCCTGGGATGTACCGTTGAACGCCATTGCAACAGAGAGGGGCTTACACGCCTTCAAAATCGGCAGGGAGCCAATATCATGACCTATATTACTCACAACAAAACCTTACAAACGTGTGCGCAACAGGAAATTTTTGCGAAAATCGCTCTACTGGCTGTTTTTTGTATCACCCTGTTAAGCGGCTGCCTCAGCCACAACACCCCATCCACAACGACACTACCGGTATTAATTGAACAACAAAACCTTACCGATGAGGTACGATTTGAATACCTGCTGCAATACAGTGGTGGCCGTTATGCCGCCGACCCCGCTGCTAATGAATATATCAGTGCCATCGGAGGCCGCTTAGCCCGCCTGGCGGGTTATAAGCTCGTACCAAACCAATTTGCCGTGGTCAACAGCAACAAAATAGATGCCTGGGTAAGCCCTGAAGGGCGCGTTGCGGTTAGTCGGGGAATGTTAACACTCCTCAGCAATGAGGCGGAGCTGGCAGCTCTGCTGGGGCACCTATTAACCCATGCGGAAAAGCAGCACGGTGCCGTGGCGTTAGCCCGTGACACCCAAGCCACCACCGCCCTGGTGCAACAGAGAGCAGAGCACCACTCTGCCAGCTATGTTGTCGGCGCAGGGCGGACAGTGTTGGGTGAGCACGCCATTCGCTACAACTCTGTCTCTGAGCAGTCTGCTGACCGAGCGGCGATCACTATGATGATAAAAGCGGGCTATGATCCACAAGCCGCCGTTGATCTACAACTGAAAATGTTAGGTAAAATGGAGGGACGGATTACGCCATGGCTAATCCATCATGCTGCCAACCAAGAGCGCCTGGCGGCAACCCGACAACAAGCCCACAGCCACCCCACTGAACTATCACTCGCTAAAAACTCCTATCAGGATGCACTCAAAACACTTTTTCAGTATGAAAAGGCATACCAGCAACAGCCGCTGCTACAACAGCTCATCGATGAGAACAGCGCCGAAGCAGCTATTGAGCTGGCACAAAGGCTGATTTTAATCGCACCTCGTGAGGGGCGCTTCTACGCCTTAAAAGGGGATGCACTACAGAAAGCAGGGAAAACCGCCGACGCAATCAATGCCTATCATCAAGCACTCGCGGCTGACCGCTACTATTTTGTTTATCACCTTCGCCTGGCAGAGCTGTACGCCCGACAACAAGCCACCGCAGCAGCTCGGCAAGCCCTTCTAGAAAGCATTCAACGACTGCCCACCGCCAAGGGCTATTTTTTATTGGCACAACTAGCCGAGCAGCAAGGCCAGTTAGCGGGGGTAAAGGCGTATTATCAACGTGCCGCGCTTTCAGATAGCGCGCTGGGAAGAGAGGCCGATCATCAGGCAAAACGGCTCGATTTTGACGAAAACCCTAACCGCTACCTGCATATCAAATATGAGAGAACCCACGAGGGTGGCATCCGGCTCTTTATTACCAATTTAAGCCCTCTCCCTGTGGTGCTGAAAACAGTGCTACTCAAAACAGATAAAACATACCGCATCAGCCTGAATCAAAAAATACCCGCTGGAAATAGCATTAGCCCCACCGTCACAATTGACGATTTAGGGCAGATAAAAGAGATTTTGGTGGATCAATCGGAACAGATTATTAGGTGAGCTACCCGGCTAAGCCGGCTGATTTTTTACTATTATATTTCTCTATCAGATGATCAATAGCGGCCTGATCATAATCACGAAGGCCGCTCAAAACCATATATTTGGTGCCGCTACCCACAATTTTATCATTTTCCAGTACGTTAAAGGCCAATATGACCTGCCCGCGCTTACCCTTTACTGTCAGTGTGGTCTTACTCAACACCAATGTAGGGTCGTTAATATTCAACGTGTGCATATTGATCGACATACTTTCGTAGATCACCATGGGTCGAGCCGGGTTGATCATGACGCGCTGTTCTTTCATCAGTGGTACTAAAATATGCGGGAACGCCTGACCAGAAAACTTAACATAGCGCTTAATCAGGCGCTCGATCAGTTGGCTATCATTACTAAGCTCACCTGAGCACTGAATGGTCAGGTACTCTTTTTCAGTAGTATCTTTAATAACGATGTGCTCAGACTGATCAGGAAAACAGAGGCGTTTACTCTCATCCACCATGCCAGAAAAGGTGAAGCTCATCTGCTGGCTGATACCATATTTGTGCAGCACCAACGAGAAGAGCAAATCTCCCGGCACACAAAAACGTTTCGCATCTTCATCATGAAGGGGATTGAAATCGTCAGCAACCTGCTTGGCAAAGTTGCTACCTTGCAGGCGAGTAAAGTGAATGCCGGACGCATCTTCAACAAAAAAATCATCTAAAAACATTAAGGGTTACCATTTTATAACAAACTATTATTTTTTCAGTGGCTCAAAGAGATATTCAAGTCCATTTATTTTTATCTCATGGACAATTCCAAGCAGCTCACCCAGCTCGCCTTTAGGAAAGCCTCTGTTGGCAAACCATACCACATAAGGCTCGGGTAGATCGATGAGTCGCCTGTTACGGTATTTACCAAAGGGCATACGATAACGGGCCAGTTTTAACATCAACTGGGGATCGCTGAGTGGGGTCGGGTTGTCCATCGCTTTATCTGCTTCCTACAGAAACAAAAAACCCGCCAGACAGCGGGTTGTTCGTTCATCAAAAAGATGAATGCTTACTTAACAGCGCAAGCAGTCTCTTCAACAATTAGACCGGCCTCTACCGAGTCAATTGCTTTTTGGTCATGCTCGTTAGCAGGGCAGCCACAGCTATAACCCTCTTTAGTGGCATGCATACGCGCTTGTTCGATGTGCCACTGGGCAACTTTCAAGTGTTGATCAACATTCATTATAATATACCTTCTGTCGAGTTGAGATAAAAAAGTGTAATTCTTGAGCTTTTAACTCAGGTTAATTAATTTACCACAAACTGAAAACAATGATAACCCCTAATCCATCACGCTAGGCAACCATGTTGTAATTGACGGAAAGGCCATCAACAAACCCAGCACCATCACCTGAATACAGACAAACGGAATAATGCCTCGATATATTTGCGCCATTTTAATAGAGGGAGGGGCCGCCGCTTTAAGATAAAACAGTGAAAAGCCAAAGGGTGGGGTTAAAAACGAAGTCTGAAGATTAACTGCAATCAAAATAGCAAACCACAATGGGTCGATACCATAATAGAGCGCAATCGGTGTCAGAATAGGCACCGCAATAAAGCAGATTTCAAGAAAGTCTAAAAAGAACCCTAATACAAATAACAGCACCATACTGACAATAATAAAACCCCAGACACCGCCGGGTAACCCCGTCATTATGTCATGCACCAAATCATCTCCGCCCATCCCTTTAAAGACCAGGCCAAAGGTTGTTGCACCAATGAGAATCAAAAACACCATGCTGGTCAGCTTGGTGGTTTGTCGTACTGCATTCTGCACGTTTTCGCGGTTAAGCCGGCGGTTGATCAGGGCGAGCAGCATGGCACCAAAAGCACCCACCGCCGCTGATTCCGTGGGTGTTGCGATCCCAAAAAAAATGGATCCCAATACCGCAAATACCAGTACCAGTGGTGGAATGAGACTTTTAAATACTTTTATAGTGAGCGCCTTGCCGTCCGCCACCGAAAGAGCCTCCCGGTCAATCGCAGGGGCATCATTTGGCCTGCGCCAGGCGACGTAAGCGATATAGGCGATAAACATCGAGATCAACAGCAGGCCCGGCAGCACAGCGCCCATAAATAGCTCTCCGACCGGCACCCCCATGACATCGCCCAGCAAAATTAAAACAATACTGGGTGGGATAATTTGCCCCAAGGTACCAGAAGCGGCAATGGTGCCGCTGGCTAGCGCCGGGTTGTAGCCGTGCTTGAGCATGGCGGGTAGCGCAATAATGGCCATAGTGACTACCGTGGCACCCACCACACCGGTGGTAGCCGCCAGTAGTGCGCCCACCAAAACAATCGAGATGGCAAGTCCACCACGAATACGGCCAAAGAGCATCGCCATGGTCTCCAGCAGCTCTTCTGCGATACCCGACTTTTCCAGCATAACGCCCATAAAGACAAACAACGGCACTGCCAGCAAGGTGAAATTGGTCATTATCCCCCAAATACGCATGGGTAATAGTGAGAAAAAGTCCAAGCCTAACCAGATCAAACCAAAAGCAGCCGAAACAGCGCCCAGGGTAAATGCAACAGGATAGCCGAATAGCAGTAAGAGTATTACCACCCCAAGCATCACAAGGGCCCAAAACTCCACGGCTATTCCTTAACGTCTGAAAGTTGTTTTAAGATGATGATATTGCGACCAATTTCCGCAATGCCCTGAATCAATAACAGGCTAAAACCAAGGGGAATAGTGGCTTTAATCAGAAAGCGATAAGGGAGACCACCCGGATCAGGTGAGACCTCATTCATCACGTAGGAGTTTGCTACAAAAGGCCATGAGGCGTAAATAATTAAAATGCAGAAGGGGATTAACAAAAATAAACTGCCGCTCAGATTCACCATTGCCCGCTGTTTATCGCTGAAATAACGACTTCCGTAGAGCAGATCAACCCGCACGTGCTCATCACGCTTTAGTGTGTACGCCGCACTCAGCAAAAAAATAAGCGCAAACAGGTGCCACTCTAACTCCTGTAGAGCGATCGAGCCACTCTGTAACAGGTAGCGCATCGCCACGTCATAACAGACTAAAAGCACTAACACCAAAACCAGCCAGGCAATTGCCCGACCACTCCACTCGCTGGCTCGGTCAATACTGTCGACCACTTTAATTATAAAATCCACTGCTAAACCCTGAAACTATCCTGATTAAAACCCGATGGTGGTCTGTATCCCAAGCCCATTAAGCGCGCCACTATGGCCAATGAAGGCCAGTGTAATCTGAAAGTATTGGCTATTGACACTCACACCCGCAGAGAAGGTCTCAGACAGCGTGCCCTGAAGGTCATAATTAACACCTGCCCGCAACTTCAGATAGCCACCGACATCATAATCGACGCCTAACGCTATCATCTGTGTTGAGCCATAAATACCCAGCGCTTTGCTTTTTAGTAGATCGACATCAACCGCTATTCGGTGTCGATAACCCACTCGGGTGACACCCACCCTGGCGTGGGGACCATAGCGATAGGAGCCGCCATCGGCCAGTGAAAGCGACACCGGATAGATATTTTTTAACGCAATACCGGCTGCCCAGTCGCGCCCCCACTCTTTCAGAAACCCCACATCGAATGTAACACCCTGGGATGTCACCCCCTCAGAGTTAAAGCCGTTAACCGATGCGGTCTCTACGGGTTGTTCAATTTGATGCGTAACGCCAGTCAACATTTTACCGGTAACACCCCACTTTACATCACCCAAGCCCGCAAATCGAAACGAGGTTGAGCTCGTGTAACTCACACCGGCCTCGACAATAGAGATGCCGACTGTTTCGATGATTGAGTCATAGCCACTGCCGCCAGAGGGAAGGCTTAAATCACTCTCAACCAAGCGTAATTTTGTGTAGCTTTGGCTGTATGAGTTGAGATAGACGGTAGAGGTCGCCATATAGCTATGCAATATCACCCCAAAAGCGGCCCCCCAGCTATAATAAGCTCCGCTATCTTCCAGAGAGCTCAGTGATTGTGCACTTGGGTTATTTTTGAAGCTATCGAGTCGACTGGAAAAGTCGTTAATCTTGTAGTCGGTATAATAGAGTGTCGGTGTCATGAAAAATTCGCTATCACTACGGCTCGCAGAGCCTACCAGTGCCGGGTTGACATTACCCAGATTATCGGTTGCACTCGAAACACCCGCGCCACCCATCGCCAGCGCCTCCGTATCGATAACCGGGGGCGTTAGCGCGTAAGCACCCCCAGAGATAGCCACCAGGCTGATCGCCACAAGCATCCGCAGTCGCTTACTCATCACTCTTTCCGGTAGTGGTCATAAAAAACAAAGCAGTTAACCCCTTGATAAGTCAATTTGTCCCTGATAAATAACATCTTGGCGGCAGATTATACGTTATTCTATAAAAAATCTTGTGTTGTAGGTGAGTTACGATTAATTTTTAATTCGATTGGATAGATAAATTGTATAGCGGCATATAAAAGCTTGGTTTTACCCTAAAAAATTGGCTTGCTAGAATCGACTCTATTGATAACTCGGATATCTCCCGAATTTGCGCAATAATTACCTAGGAGGCTGTCGGGCTTAGGTGATCGTAGCGAGGGAAAGCCATTTTGAGTCCATTTTTTTGATCGTTTGAGGCGAATATTGGGCATATTCAACGAAAATGATCGGATAAATGGGCCGAGATGACTTTTCCGCAGTAGATTCACCCTAAGTCCGACAGCCTCCTAGGACATTGATTTCACAGGAAAACCCCCAAAGCAGCACTGTATTCAGTGATGACAGACGATAGCGGAGCTGTTTCCTGTAGAATCAATAGGCGAGTGAAATTGTACATAATTTATGAATTATTCGGGATGATTTACCCGCTAATGAAAATAACAGGCGAGCAATATGTATATTTACGATCAGTACGACCAGAAGATCATTGACGAGCGGGTAGATCAATTTCGCGATCAGACCAAGCGCTATCTAGCCGGCAAGATTGGAGAAGATGAGTACCGCATTCTGCGCCTGCAAAATGGTGTTTATGTACAGATCCACGCCCCGATGTTGCGCGTGGCCATCCCCTACGGGTTAATCTCATCCCCGCAGCTGCGTATGCTGGCCCACATTGCCCGCACCTACGACAAGGACTATGGCCACTTCACTACCCGCCAAAATATACAGTTTAACTGGCCGACACTGGAGAGCGTCCCCGATATTCTTGCGGAACTTGCCACGGTACAGATGCACGCCATTCAAACCAGCGGCAACTGCATGAGAAATGTTACCGCTGACCACCTGGCAGGTATTTCACCCGATGAGATCGAGGATCCACGCCCCTACTGCGAAATCATCCGCCAGTGGTCAAGCTTGCACCCCGAGTTTGCCTATCTACCGCGAAAATTCAAATTTGCGGTAAGTGGCGCCCAGCATGACCGCGCAGCAACGCAAATCCACGACATTGGCATTCAGCTGGTACGCAACGAAGCCAGTGAGGTTGGCTTTAAAATATTGGTGGGTGGTGGCTTGGGCCGCACGCCCATATTAGCCAAAGTGCTCAATGAGTTCCTGCCAAAGCCACAGCTTCTCTCCTATTTAGAGGCCATTTTACGCGTCTACAATATGGAAGGTCGCCGCGACAATATGTACAAAGCACGAATTAAAATTCTTGTGCAAAGCTTAGGGATAGAGGCCTTCCGGGAGAAGGTCGAAACCGAATGGCTTGCCATCAAGCAATCGGCATCAGCTGATTTAACTCTGAGCGAAGCCGAAATGGCGCGGGTAAAATCCTTTTTTGACAACAAACAATACGATACAGATGCCGCAGCATTTGATTTGACTGAGCAGTGCCAGGGCAATCAAGCCTTCAACCACTGGGTAAAGCAGAACACAGCACCCCACAAGCAAGCGGGTTACCGTGCTGTTTTTGTTTCACTAAAAGCCCCCGACAACGCACCGGGAGACATCACCGCACAACAGATGGATCAGGTAGCCGACCTTGCCGATACTTATAGCCTGGGTGAGCTGCGCAGCACCCATGACCAGAACTTGGTCTTGGCAGACGTCAAACAGGCTGACCTGTTCGCCTTATGGCAGGCACTGGATCAGCACGACCTTGCCACCGCGAATATTGGCACCCTAACCGATATGATCTGCTGTCCGGGGCTCGATTTTTGCAGCCTAGCCAGCGCACAATCACTGAGTGTTGCAAAACAGATCAATGACCGTTTCGATAAAATGGACTATCTCTACGACCTGGGTGAGCTGCGCCTTAAACTATCGGGCTGCATCAACGCCTGTGGCCACCACCATGTGGGGCACATTGGCCTGCTGGGTGTGGACAAAAAAGGGGCGCAGTGGTACCAAATCACCTTAGGTGGATCAGCCGAAAACAACGCCTCTCTTGGCCAGGTGCTGGGTCGTGCGGTGCCGATTGATGAGGTTGCGGATGCGCTAGAGAAAATTTTAACCGTCTATGTTTCACAACGCCTTGAAGGCGAGTCTTTCCTCGAAACCTATGGTCGCATCGGCAAACAACTGTTCAAGGAGAAGCTCTATGCAAATCATTAAAAATCGTGCGATTGTTGAAGATAGCTGGCAACTGCTGGAGATGGATGAGCCACTGGTTGAAGGTAATATCATCGTACCCTTTGAACGGTGGCTCTCTGAACGGGAGCAGCTGCTGGCACACAGTGGCTCGTTGGGTGTCAAAATGAGTGGAGGGCAAGCGCTCTCCGAACTGGTCAAAGACCTTGAACAGTTCGATATAATTGCCCTGGATTTTGAGAAATTCTCTGATGGCCGTGGTTACAGCTATGCCCGCCTACTGCGTGAGCGCTACCACTACAGCGGGGAGTTGCGCGCAGTCGGTGATGTGTTGCATGACCAGCTGGCCTACATGGAGCGGTGTGGCATTAACAGCTTTGTGTTGCACTCAGGCCAGGATGCACAAGATGCGCTGCGTGCTTTTAATGACTTCACCGCTTACTACCAAACGGCAGCTGATAAAGTAGAGCCGATCCATCAGCAGCGCCACGCCTGATTCAGTCGCCCGCACACACTGTACACCTGTTCTATTTTTTAGTGTGGCGGGTCGACCATCATGTTCAACGATTTAATCCGAAACCAGCCCGCAATACTGTACCGATGACACCGCGCACGCATCACCTCGTGGGGGAACTGATCGCTCAAAAAGGCCACCAGTGTACCGGCATGTGGGTGAACAGATTTAAATGGCCACTCACTGGCCTCATCTGCGTAAAGTGCAATCTCACCGCCATCCGCCTCATCCCACTCGGGGTTGAGGTAAAAAACAGTGGTGACCACGCGGTTTGCTTCGCCTTTAAATGCATCAAGATGGCGTTTGTAGAACGTACCCGGTGCGTAATGGGCAAAGTGTGACTCATAATCAAACAAGCCCATAAAAAGCTGTTGATTGATACCGTGGCGCAGTTGCTCCATCCAGGCTAAATAATCACCCTCCACTGAATCACCTGAATCAAGCCAGAGAATCTTATCCGTGCGGTATTCATCATCCAGGTGATGATCACGCTGACGGCCAATACCCGCACGCCTCAGCCTGCCCACCGCCAGCGTAGTGACCCGTTGATAAAGTGCCTGGGTCAATTCATCCGGCAGCGCCCTCTCAATAACGGAGTAACCTTGAGCTGCCAATTGCGTTGCAATTAATGAAAACAGACCGTGTGGTGCTTCACTTGCATCACTCATTACTCACCCTTTCATTAGTCTCCGCCATTTTCTGGTGAATAACCTCCGCTAACTGTTCAAATAGTGGCCGCCGATAACTCTCTTTACGATATAACAGGCCAATGCGTCGCATGGGCACGGGTTCAGCAAAGGGCAGATAGCAGATAGCACGCTGCTGCGGGTGCAGGGAGATAGCCATCTCAGGCATCAGCGTCATCCCCACGCCCTCCCCCACCATATATCGCAAAGTCTCCAAACTGGTGGCGTGGAAACGCGAGCTCTCATGCGCGCCCGCCTGCAAACAGATATCCAGCGCATGCTCCCGAAGACAGTGCCCTGCTTGCAGCAGCAGCAGATCCTGATCACGCAGTTGATCCAAGGTCACTTGAGGTTGCTGTGCCAGAGGGTGGCTGTGATGCAGAGCCAAGAAAAATGGCTCACTAAAGAGCGTTATCTCACAAAAATCATGCCCCCCAACAGGTAAAGCCTGAATCACCACATCCAGCTCACCCCCCTTAAGCATCGCCAATAACTGCGGGGTTTGATACTCATGCAACCACAACTTCAAATCCGGAAACTGCTGCCCCAGCGCCGGCATAATCTGTGGTAATAGATAGGGTGCAATGGTCGGAATCAAGCCCATTTGCAAGTCACCCGCCATCACATCGTGAAAACTCTCGGCAATTTCACCAATCGCTTTGCTGGCCATCAATACCTTTCGAGCCTGTGCGACCACCGCCAAACCCACGTCGGTCATTAAAACCTGGCGGGTACTCCGCTCCACCAGTTGCACACCCAGTGATTGCTCCAGCTTCTTCAACTGTCCACTCAATGTCGGCTGGCTGACAAAGCAGCGCTCGGCAGCACGATTAAAGTGGCGCTCCTCATCCAGCGCCACCAAATACTCCAGTTCGCGAAGATTCATAACCCCCCCATTAATAGCTATTACCTATCAATGTAGTAGAAATAAACAATTTCAACAATATTAATTCATCGACTATGCTTACCCTCGTAGTCAATCAACAACCCACAGGAGCAACCCATGTTAGCCAATAAAGAAGGCCAAAAAATACCCCGCGTTATCTTCAAAACACGTCAAAACAATGAGTTTGTTGATCTCAGCAGCCAACAACTGTTTGCCGGTAAAACCGTGGCACTCTTTTCACTGCCCGGTGCATACACCCCCACCTGCTCCGCAACTCATCTGCCACGCTTCAATGAACTTGCAGAAACCTTAAAAGCCAATGGAGTGGATGAAATTGCCTGCATCTCAGTGAACGACGCTTTTGTTATGGATGCCTGGAAAGAACACCAAGAGGCGGAAAATATCACCCTAATTCCTGATGGCAACGGTGAGTTCACCGAAAAAATGGGCATGCTAGTGGATAAATCTGACCTTGGCTTTGGTCAGCGCTCTTGGCGCTACTCCATGCTGGTTAAAGATGGCATTATCGAAAAGCAGTTCATAGAGCCAGAGGTACCGGGCGACCCCTTTGAAGTATCAGATGCAGATACCCTGCTTGAATACATCAACCCAAACGCCATCAAACCACAAGATGTCGCCCTGTTCAGCAAGCCGGGCTGCCCATTTTGCGCCAAAGCAAAAGCACTGCTGGAAGAGCATGGCCACGCCTATGAAGAGATAACATTAGGCACAGATGTACGACTGCGAACTCTGCGCGCCATGACCGGCAAAGAGAGCGTGCCGCAAATCTTTATCAATGGTGAGCTGATTGGTGATTCAGAGGCGCTGGTTGAATATTTCAAAAAATAACCAGGCTAACCCCAAGCCTTGGATATTCAACCCAACAATGGTGGCTTTTCGGCTCAAGTAAATAAAATATTTGTACTGCGAGCCGTCTGGCCGTTATATTGTTCATATTGGTTGATTTTCAAAGGGAAAATTATCCGGATTTTGAGTGCTGGGTAATTTATGTTTTTTGCTGTGTGAGGTAACTATTCAATGAATGAGTCCGTTTTTTCTGCAATAAACCAACAGATCGTGGAAAAGCTGCCACAAGGCGTGGTGGTGGTCGACTCGCAAGGGGTGTGTCAATGGGCTAACCAGACGTTGCTGGCCCTATTGGGAGCGGATGCAAGCCAACTGGATGATTTATCCAGTACACAGCGTGCACAACTGGAGGAGTGGCTCTCATCCATAGAGATAGAGACTAGCGAGGGCTGTGCACTTAAAAAAACCTGTATCGAGCTGGACGATGGAGGCCATGCTTTTTTACTAGAGCGTCGTCAGGCAACAGAGCGTTTGACTGATCCGCTCACCGGGCTGGCCTCACAACTCAGCATCTCAATTGCACTGGGTACATTACTTTCAGTGGCGCGACGTTATGAAAAGCCACTCTCTGTTGGCATGGTACGAATCAACAATCTTGACCAACTCCCCCGCGACCAAACACTTCAGGCGGTGAGCCAATGCTTAAAAGACGAACTGCGCTGGGCTGACCTGGTGGGACGCAACGGTGACAACAGTTTCATTGTCGTATTACCTGAAACAGATCAACACGCCGCCGACCTGTTACAAGAAAAACTGCAACAACGCTTGAAGCAAGCGTGTCACGAAGCTGACGTGACCACAGCGGAATACCAAATTGCCATTTCAGAGTCCAACAAGCGTGATGATGCCACTGGTTTATTACACCGCATAGAGACTCAGCTTGTCGCGTAGCTCACCCTGCATGGCCCCATCTTCCCGATAGACCACTCACCACAGGGCTGGTACTATCTCGCCATGAAATACAGAGATCTGCGTGACTTTATTATTCAACTGGAAAAACTTGGGGAGCTAAAGCGCATCCCCGACGAGGTTGACCCCTACCTTGAGATGACCGAAATCTGCGACCGCACGCTGCGTGCTGAAGGTCCTGCTCTGTTGTTTGAAAACCCCAAAGGATCTGACGTTCCGGTATTAGCCAACCTGTTTGGCACACCAAAACGTGTGGCCATGGGTATGGGTGAAGATTCGGTTGAAGCGTTGCGTGAAGTAGGCAAGTTACTCGCCTACCTGAAAGAGCCTGAACCACCAAAAGGCCTTAAAGATGCCTGGAGCAAGCTGCCGATCTTTAAACAGGTGCTCAACATGTCAGCTAAAGTGGTTAGCAAAGCACCCTGCCAAGAGCAGATTATAGAGGGTGACGCAGTAGACCTTGGCAAGTTGCCGGTACAAACCTGCTGGCCGGGTGATGCTGGCCCCCTGATCACCTGGGGTCTGGTAGTGACACGCGGCCCCCATAAAGAGCGCCAGAATCTTGGTATTTACCGCCAGCAAGTTATTGGCAAAAACAAAGTCATCATGCGCTGGTTATCGCACCGTGGCGGGGCGCTGGACTTTCGTGATTGGCAGCTCAAAAACCCCGATGAACCTTTTCCGATATCCGTCGTGCTGGGTTGCGACCCCGCCACAATTCTTGGTGCAGTGACACCGGTGCCCGATAGCCTTTCAGAGTATGCTTTCGCCGGACTATTGCGCGGCAGCAAAACAGAAGTCACGCCCTGCATTGGCAACAACCTGCAGGTGCCTGCCCGCGCAGAGATTGTGCTGGAGGGATATCTCTACCCTGGTGAGATGGCCCCCGAAGGCCCCTTTGGTGATCACACCGGTTACTATAACGAAGTGGATGAATTTCCAGTCTTCACCATTGAGCGCATCACCCAACGTAAACAACCCATCTACCACAGCACCTATACTGGCCGCCCCCCAGATGAACCGGCCATTCTTGGCGTGGCACTCAATGAAGTATTTGTGCCTATTTTACAGAAGCAGTTTCCTGAAATTGTCGACTTTTATCTGCCGCCCGAAGGCTGCTCTTACCGCATGGCGGTGGTCAGCATTCGCAAGCAGTATCCGGGGCACGCCAAGCGCGTCATGCTGGGTGTCTGGTCATTCTTACGTCAATTCATGTATACCAAATTTGTGATCGTAACCGATGACGATATTAATGTTCGTGATTGGAATGATGTCATCTGGGCCATGACCACCCGCATGGATCCAGCTCGTGATACCACCACCATCGAAAACACCCCCATCGACTATCTGGATTTTGCCTCACCCGTCTCTGGGCTTGGCTCCAAAATGGGTTTTGATGCAACTAACAAGTGGCAAGGAGAGACTACCCGTGAGTGGGGAGTGCCGATTGAGATGGATCAAGCGATAAAAACCCGAGTTGATGAGCGCTGGGATGCACTGGGAATCTTCGACAAATAGAGGCGCGCCCTAATCCGCTGAGGTAACGCCTAACGCACCTTGCACTGTTGGATATTTCAACTCAAGAGCGAGCATCTTAACCATTTTTCGGTTATCAATACGCCGCGACTCCATTAAATAAGAGAGCATCGCAGGCGAGAGCTGCTGCGCGGCCTCCGACAAAGTTATTTCGCGCAACTCAGGCAACGAAAATGCCCTGGCAACCTGCTGAAAATAGTCGCTCATAGTGCTCGGCTGACCATCACTCACATTAATAATACCCTGCGCCCCATCACGCAACAGTGCCGCAACACAAATCTGGGCCAGATCATCCTGATGAATTCGATTGCTAAAGGCAGCCTCTGCCGGGATAACAACCGGATCACCCCGTTTTATGCGCGCCAGCGGCCAGCGGCCTTCGCCATAAATACCCGCCACCCGTAAAATAACGTAAGGCACCTGGTGTTGCTGGCACCACCCCTCAATCTGTTGTTCCGCATCAAAACGCCGCTTTGAACGATCGGCCTGCGGACTTGGCGGCCTCGACTCATCCACCCACGCCCCGCCACAGTCACCATAAACGCCGCTGGTGCTGATATAGACAATTTTATCGGGTAGCCCATCATGACAAAGGCTTTGCAGCCAACGCCGAATACGCGGCTCACTACAGCCAGATTGTGGCGGTGGTGCCAACCAGATGACTCTTTTTGCGGCTGTTTGCAATTGACTTACATCATCTCGATCAAGGTCAATTTGACTAACATCTACACCCTGTTTTTCAAAAAATTCGCACCTAACCGCCTGACGCACCAGCAGATTCACCACACATTTTTTCGCCAACAAAATATTAACCATTCGCTCGCCAATATCACCACAACCAACAATTGTCACCTGCAAGGGTTTATCTCCTACTAAAAATCTAGGATAATGTTCGCCAAATAGACCCAACAAGTAAAGGCACCCAATGAGCTTTACCGTAAAAATACAGCCAAGCGGACACAGCTTCACCGTAGAAGAAAATGAACGCATTCTGGATGCCGCACTCAAAGCGGGCATCAGCTTCCCCTACGGCTGCCGTAGCGGTGGCTGTTGGGCTTGTCGTGGAACCATCCTCGAAGGTGAAATCGATTATGGTGACTTCACACCCCGCTTCTCGGAAGAGGAGATCGCCAAAAAAAGCGCACTGTTTTGTGTCTCAACCGCCATCAGCGACCTCACAATCGAGATGAATGAGATTTCAGGGGTTAAAGATATTGAGATCAAGAACCTGCCAACGCGGGTACATGAGATGGAGAAACTCTCCGACGATGTCATGAAAGTTAAACTACTGATTCCACCCACCGAGCGGCTGCAGTTCCTTTCGGGTCAGTACATCGAAATCATCATGAAAGATGATCGTCGCCGCGCCTTCTCCATTGCCAATGCACCCTTTGATGACAAATATCTGGAACTGCACATCAAATACATCCCCGGTGGCGACTTCACAGAGTACGTCTTCAATGAGATGAAAGTACGTGACCTGCTGCGCTTTGAAGGCCCACTCGGGACATTCACCCTGCGTGAAGAGTCCATGAGGCCGATGATTATGCTAGCAACCGGCACCGGCTTTGCCCCGATAAAATCGATACTTGAACACGCCTTCTCCGAAGGCGTTAAACGCCCAATCTACTTCTACTGGGGCGGCCGCCATGAACGCGATTTTTATATGGATGAGCAGGTTAAAGCGTGGGCCGATCAATACCCAAACCTAAACTACATCCCGGTGGCCTCCCAGCCCAGTGAAAACTGGCAGGGCCGCACCGGTCATATACAGAGCGCCGTATTGGAAGACTTTAACTCTCTGGCAGGCTATGAAGTCTACGCCTGTGGCAACCCGGCCATGGTTCAAGAGGGGTTTGAGTTATTGACCAAGAAAGGGGTCAAGCCAGAAAATTATCTATCAGATGCCTTTACCTTCTCAAGCAAATAACACCGTCTGAACCCCAAGACAGAGCACCGTAATAAAGCTCTTCTGAAAAGGCCACCAACTTCGTGGCCTTTTTTATGCCCGCCAATCACAATCGCTATATCAAATTATTCGAAGGCGATAGCAGTGCACCGATCATTGCTCGGAGAAATAAAGATGAGCGGGCCGTCAACCCGCTAAGCGACCTGGTAGGAGGCTGTCGGACTTAAGTGATCGTAGCGAGGAAAGGCCAACACTCAATCTATTGGGATTAGCAGGGGATTACCTTGCCAAGACAAGAGCCGGTTAAATACATGATCAGCCGATAGTCGCTCTTGCTCCAAGCGGGTATTGCCATGAATCCCATCTCTAATCTCCTGAAATACCGTTCGCTCAGCCTCGGTCAGAGACCCCGGCAAACCTGTATAAGAGTCAGGCTCTTTCACCATACGCTTGTGATGACTCAGGAGCGTCTCCCGGTCCATTAGCAAGCTTTCAACGTGGGGCTGGTGCTGCCTCGCTTCCGACAGAAATAGAAAACCCCAACTATCCAGATCTCCCCAATAACCAATTTTTTTTTGGCGTAACCAGCGTGCCGCCATCCAAGCCAAATTTCGGCCACCGCCAATAACGGCAATCGTGTTAGGCAACGCTGGCAAAGCATAACCCGATTGATCATTTTCCACGACGATCAGGCGCTCTCCCGGTAACGGAGTTGAAAGCAAGGTCTCGCTAGGAACCCGCAAAATGGAGAGCCCCCCCATCGCTTGTGTTGTAGCAGAACAAAGCGGCCTAACCAAGAGCCAGTCACCCGGAACCTCAATACAATCCAGCCATGCCATTAAACCGCCATACTCACTGATTGCACCATCATGCAAAACATCCAGCAACGGCGTGATAAGTGATTGATGGGTCTCCATAAACTTGGTGTCCACGCCGATAAGTGGCAAGGCACGCAGGTAACCACCTCGTCCCACCCCTTGAGATAATTGGGGCAAGATTTGAGCGATCATCTGTGCCTCTTCTAGGCTCAAAGAGCCTATCTTTTTGAGCTGTTTAATCAGCGCAGGGTAGAGTTTATCGCTTACACCCAAAATAGGGGAGATACGTTGTTGCCACTGCTGGCTGCGCTTTTCAGCATCACCACCAATAAATTCGATCAACGCCTGAATAGCGCCAAGGGTTAACTGTGATGGCACACGTTTCTCACCCAGTTGGGCGTATTGAATCTTCTGCCAGCTCAGTTGACTTTGTTTTGGCCATAGCTGCCAAGCATCGATAAATGCGTGGAATCCGGCCAGATCCTCCAGCGCCTGTCGGCCTGAAGGGGGACGAAGATTAATGGTAATGGGGAACGGGCGTTCGCCCAAAAGCCGTTTTTTCAGATGCTGGGTATGGTCCCACTCTTTGGCCCTCAGCTTATCTCTTACCTCATCAGGCAATAGACCCCAATCTCTCACAGCTCCACACCCATCGCTTGGGCATCTCTCTTAATTTTATTCTGCCGATGCTGTGATAAGCGGCGGTCAACCTCTTCCCAAGTGACTTCACAGAGGTGGCTCTCATGGGTACTGCTATTGCGCTCGGCAATCAATAATGAACGGGCAGACTCGCGAGCTAAGTTAAGGTTTTTGTAAGGCGTAATCAGATTGACATGAATCTTTAGCTCCTGGAATACCCGCAACACCCGGCGGCTCACCGTCTCCGCCGTATTGGAAAAAGCCTCATCCAAAAACACCGTGCTATAGACAGGGTGGTCATAACCATCCGGCGTCAGCACATAAGCCAAACTCGCCGCGACGATGGTGCCAGCAAACGACTCTTTCTCGCCACCAGACTTGCCACTGGAAGAGTGCAACACATCCCGTACATCACCATTTTGAGAGTCCAGCTCCTCGGCAAAAAAGGAGAGCTGAAAGCGCGGATCGAGCAATCGTTGGCTCTCCAGTGTATTTGCGGTCGCTGGATTACTGGCTTTATCCAGTATTTCAATCACCGATTTAAGCTGCTGAAAGCGCGCCTCATCATCGTCGCTATGATCACCCAGCACACGGGTTAATTGGCGGTTAAACTCATCCACATGGGGATAACTATCCCGCTGAGTACGAAGCTTCAAATGACTTCCCTGACGAAACTCGGTGCGTTTCAGCACCCGGTTAATCGTGTCGATACGGTCGTTGATCTCTTCCCGCTCTGAATCCATGCTGGAGCGTATGCCTGCTAAAGATTGCAGAGCGCACTTGGTCAGGCGCACCTGAAACTGCTCCACCAACGCGGGCAGTCCTTCCTCTTCAAGCT
Organism: Gammaproteobacteria bacterium; assembly: GCA_021647245.1. Classification (NCBI taxonomy): domain Bacteria; kingdom Pseudomonadati; phylum Pseudomonadota; class Gammaproteobacteria; species Gammaproteobacteria bacterium. The sequence goes on along the minus strand of JAKIVC010000004.1, from coordinate 70,045 downwards.
GCGACAGATGTTCAAGATACTGGGGCAGACTTCTCATATCGGCCCCCCACTCTGCGGCAAGCACCTCCCATCCGCTGCGGAACGAAGAGATAATGCCTATCGCTCGGTTTTGTGCAGATTGGCGCTTGTTGTGCATCCGGTCTAATTCACTCTCAATATCGCGCCGCTGTTGCGCCTCAATTGAGGTCACGCGATCAATATCCAGCGCATCCTGTTCAGCCACTCTTTTCTGCAATGCTTCGCGAACACCCTCCGCTAACCCAGGTGCGGCGGCACGGTTGGCATTGTCCAGTTGCGACTGCGCACCTACCAGCCGGCTTTCAATCATCCCCTCCGTTTTTTGTGCGCTGTCTTTATCACTTTGGATCGCCTTAAGCCTCTCCTTTGCTTCATCCCACGCTTGCTGTGCCTTTTCTAAATCACTACCGGAGCGCGTCAAATTATCAAGCGCCGCCTGAGCCTGTTCGGTTTGATGCTGCCAACGGGGCACATCGATTTCATCCCACTGAACCTCAGCAAGTTTCTGCCATAAACGAACGCTAGACTGGCAGTTATCATGTTTTTTTCGGGCAACGCTTACCGCTTTATCAAGCAGCTCTATGTGTGTTTTTAAGGCCCGTTCATCTTGTTTAAGAATCGATAACCTAGACTTATTCGAAAAGCCCAACTGCCAACTACGCCGATTATCAACCGGAGTCCTGTCATTCTTATTAAACCGACCTTTTTCATATTGAAACAAACCTTCTCGCGTCATTGAAAAAGGTGTTTCATTCAGCTCTTTTGCCGAGTCAACGCAGTGAAGATCTGTACGTGCGAGATAGTGCTTTAACCACTCTCGGTAGGGGTGATCCAGCCACGCCAATTTTCTAAGATAACCATCGGCTTTAAATTGCGTCTGCCCCGATACTTGCCATGCAACCTGAACGGTCACATTCAACCCGGTATGCCGATCATTCAACCAGCGAGTCACCAGTCGGTAACAATCTTCAGGCACAATTAAAGCGGTTCGACGTCCTCCAATCACCCTTTCGATTGCACCATGCCATGAGATTTGATCCGGCTTTACATCGATTAGCTCACCAACAAACATCAAGCTCTCTTTATCGAGAGTCAGGCTATCAACAATATCGTCCCTTAATTTTTGGTAGGCAAAATCTATATTGGAACCTGGGTGCGCCTCTATTCCTAAAATCTGTTTCTGTAAAGCATCAAGCTTCTCTTTCACCTCATACAACTTGCGCCCTGCCTCTGTCAACGCATCGATGAAGGTATCTGCTTGGTCTTTGAAAGAGAGCTGCATACTCTGTATTTGCTTTTGATTTTCCACATATGCGTCTTCAATCAGAACATCATCGAGACTGGCTTCCCTTGCATCTTTCTGGTATTTTCCGGCAGCGGTACTCACCTCAGACAAACGGCGCTTCGTCTGCGTCAATTTATCCTTGGCCGCTTCAACCCGGTCGCCACCGGCCTGAACATAATCAACATGACGCTGCTCCACCTGCCCTGTTGCATCCTCCTCCTGGCGACGCAGCTCAGCCAACTTTTGACGAACAGCCGCCAACTCATGCTCGATTTTCGCAATCCGCTGCCGCCACAAGTCGGCGCAAATCTCACCAAAATAGATCGAAAGCCCATCACGCTCCGTACTCAACAACTCAATCTGTTGTTGACACTCATGCAGCGTATTCTCAATTTCAGGCAGGCCACAGAGCTTCTCATGCTGACTGCGAGCATCCAGTAGCTGTTGATGTGTTGCCACCAAATCATCAAACTCAGCCACAGTATTTCGAGCATCGTCACGAATATTATTGGGTTCCAGCACAAGATCACGAATCAGCGTGGTCAGGTCATCAATCTTCTTTAATCCCAGGGCACGCGAAAGCAAGTTGGGCGCATTGCGATTATCCATGTGCAGGCAATCCCGATAATAGGCCTGATAGTCATTGAAGGCGTCAAACGACTTGACTAATGGGTCATCGCGCAACACCTTTTTTAGTTGCCGCGCCTCGCCCTCACCAAACACCTTCAGTAGCTCCTCTAGGCTCAGGTTGCGTTTCGCCACAAGATAGATGCGCTTAAAATCAGCCGCCACACTGGTGGGTTTGGTGTTCCAGAACATGACGACCAAGGTAATCACAGAGCCGTCATCGGCTCGATACATGGCGCGCAGCCCTGAAACCACAGCACCTTCACGTTTGTAGTTAGTTTTTGTCTGGGCACCATCATGGCTTAAGCCGTGACTGCCGCGAATATAAGAGACAAGGGAACGATCACTGCGATCACCTTGAGCCGCCGCCATATTAAAGGATGCCTTGCTGCTCAATAACAGTGCCATCAGGCCATCAATCAGTGTCGATTTCCCTGCGCCGTTATCGCCGGTAATAAGGGTACCCTCAGGGTCGATCCGTGCCGTATGCAGTCCGTGAAACGAACCCCAATTACAGACAGACAACTCCGCCAAACGAATCTGGCCACAACTGAAGAGTTCAGAGACCCTATGATTCATGACACTTCGCCTTCACCATTGACGCTCCCTGCTAACGATTGATACTCTACCAACATCCGCTCCAAAAACTCAGCACTCACCACATAGCGAATCACCGGCGTAATCTCCAAGCGTTCATCATCACCCCTTACCGGACTTAACAATTTTTTCTCTTTCATCTTAGTGATCGCACCGCTCAATTTACGGCGGTCACTGCGACTGCTATTGGTCAGCGGTAAAAAAGGGGCAAGTTGGGATTCAATGCGATCCATATCGATAATCACCTGCTGCTCACCAACACTTTGACGCTCTTGATAGTGCTTTCTTAACACCAGCAACAGCAGGGTATCGTAGAGGGAGAGTGTTCGGCGACTGATCAGCGCCGAGCGCTCCTCTTCGTCCTCAAAATCCGCTTGCTCCTGCCGTTGGAGCAGAAGTGCCACACCGGCGAGTGGATCTATCAGCAGGCGCAGATACATATCGGCCAGGTGATCTTCGACCAAGGCCTGGTGTCGACATAACAGTTCATATACCTGTGGTTTGACGTGAGCCAACACCACGCCGCTGCGCATGAGTTCAACCAGGGCACGGCGAAGCTCTGGGGAAAAACGGCCCTTGCTTGGAGCAGTAGTTGTGGCGTCATCGTCGACACCATCTGGCAACAAAGCCTCATCTACAGCGACCTCTTCCACATCAACAGCATCAGACATTAATTCACCCTGTTGCTCTCCAGTTGTCGCAGCCAGTCGATCAAAAAAATTCGGCTCAGTGTCTGGGGGATCGCTCATACCGCCACCTCACTAATATCCTCTGGAAACATCTCAGCACTTAACTGATAGCAGGGAATAGCCGCCTGAATACGGATTCCACTTCGATCCTTCACCGTCACTTGCTCCTTCTCTTCCAGTAGTGCAGCCCCGACATTTTTTGCCACCCGCAAATAGGCCACCAACTCTTCCAACCCCGCCTCAACAGCGTGCTGTTGAATCATACAGCCCACCGTCATCGGGCCACTGTTACGCAAGGCGTCGCGCATTCGTGCCGCAATTTCAACTATTTGAACACTCTCCAAACAATCCAGCATCGCACTACTCGGGTCTGAGCTGTTCTCCTGTGCCTGAATATTCTCAATATCCAACTGCTCTTCAGGTACCCGCAAACCCATACTATCAATAGAGCCCACTTTCACACTGCCACTGGTCAGCGCCAAAGGAATCGCTCTATCGAGTGAGATATCACTTTCATTGAATCGAACCGCGACCTGCTCTAGCTGGCGCAACAGATTCTCCACCGCAAGATTTTCCTTATGGGCACCGCTTTCAATGTAAGACCTTAGGCTCTCTTCCGTGCGACGACGCACCTGAAAAACACGCTGACTCTCCCGTGTTAACTCACGCACCAAGTGGCCAAGAAAACGCGACTCCTCCGCCGAAAGATGCTCCGCCGCCGAGCGGCTCAACACCGAACGTAGCTGCTCGCGAAACTCCACACTGCGATTTTGATCGCACAGTAACTGAAAGAAGCTATCAAATGCCCGCCCAGCGTCCGAATCCGCCAACATCTGCTCTTGCTCAATCAGCGCCAGAATCACATCGCCCCGGCTACCACCGGACTCGATCATCTGCACCCTGAGGCTCTGATCCAGACCACGAATATCATCCTCAACACGGCGGAAATCACCGGTCAAAACCGATGCCAATTGATACACCTCTCGAATACGCTCCCGTTGCTCGGCAGCGGAAAGCTCATGCACCACGCCACTCAATAGCTGATCGATTTCACGCTGCAAAGCTGCTTTTTTATGCTCCAGCAGCGTAATGCGTTCTTGTGGATTAGGGCTTAAGTCGACGGCAAGCTGAGTCACCGCATCTTGCACAATACGCAGATGGGAGGCAGAGGCATTCACCTCGCGCTGTTCCAGATTTTGGCAAAAACGCAAAGCCACATCACAGGCATCGGTGCCGGTCAGTTGATCATCCAGCTCGCGCAACCAACCCGCCTGTATCCATTCACGCAGATAAGCACCCGCCCCTTTTTCCACCTCCCGCCCATCATCCGCTAGGCGATCCAACTCGGATTGCAACACAACCCGCGCGCGCGCGAAGGGAATTTCACTCTCCTCCCGAAACAGCTCCGTGATAAACGCCATAATCAAAGGGGCATTAGCGGCACGCAACAGGCGCCAGGTGGCATGCTCAGATTGCAGGCGACTATAACGGGAGTGAAGGGCTGGCAGGCTCATTGGCTAAATGTACTTTAACCTTATGCGCTCGGCTAGGAGTTTGTGGGAATCTAACATCGATAAATTCTTTTCAACAATGGACAGGTTGCTTGGGAAGGGATCAGGAAGGGGTCAAGTCTTTACATTAATCACTTTAACAGCTTCTCACCACTCACGGGGCTGTTCGGCATACAGCACGCGCTCACGACAGTAAGCCGAGAGGGCGGCCTCATTCATTGAGGCCGTCTCTACAACGGATGCAAATTTGTCTGCCGCACACCAGCCGTTGGGGTGGCTGTCACCGTTCGGCATCAAGCGCCCTTCTGCGCGTGCCATTTTCCTCCCGTTGTACAAGGTGCCTTCACAGATACCTTCTTCGTGCGAAATATCCGCGATGGTTTTATTGTGCGGTGGTAGCACTTTCTTCAGTGCGGTCTCTTTTCGTTCTTTTGGATAACTCATTTTTGAAGGGGTCAAATCTGCACATAATGTATTGAGTAGCCTATCGTTTTCTATATGGCTAGCCCTTTAACCCACTGAGGGTGAAGGAGAGGCCAAACAAGGCCGTCAATAGTCGCAAATACTGCTATTCACAGGTAATTTCCGGGTTGGAAGGTGATGTGGCGTTGAGTGGTGGTTGGGGTAACCAAAAAAGAGACGCTGGGTAGGTAAGCAAGCGACTCTGTGTGGGGTTTTCCACCGTCTCGTTAGATCTTTTTACGCGCTATACACTTCTCGTAGCTGCTCTCTCAAGCGTCGCTGCTCATTTATCCACTCTATATCACGCCAGCGACTGATGGGCTTTATTTTTGAGCGGGCTGTTTTCATGTGAACGGCTGTCGAGGCCGAGCTCCAGCTGCGCTCTTTTGCCCCGCCATTACTCTCATCATTAAAATTCAAATCATGCACTCCTACTGCCTCCACTGTCTGTTTCAGAAATTTTTCTCGCTGAGATCTCCTGCTACCAAAGCCAGCTTATGGTGGAATTGTTTTACTCTCATGACAGTGGTGTGAATGTTTTATGATGCATACAACCACAATCTTCTCGATTGCAGCGTGCTACCTCTAACCCCCGAATAGAGCCCACACACTGCACACGCGGTTGGCACCCACGGCAGTGGTGGAGTAGAATGCTCGGTTTTCTGGCTTAATTTAAAAGTGTGTAGCGATGTTTTATCAAGATAAGTTTGATGTGATTGTGGTGGGTGGCGGCCACGCGGGAACCGAGGCTGCGCTGGCTGCTGCGCGCATGGGGGTTAATACACTACTGATAACCCATAATATCGATACCCTTGGGCAAATGTCTTGTAATCCGGCCATTGGTGGTATTGGTAAAGGGCATTTGGTGAAGGAGGTGGATGCGCTCGGCGGGCTGATGGCTCATGCAGCGGATGTATCGGGCATTCAGTTTCGTACCCTTAATGCCAGCAAAGGCCCGGCGGTACGTGCGACACGCGCACAAGCTGATCGCCTGCTTTATAAGGCTGCCGTGCGAGAGACTGTTGAAAATCAAGCTAACTTGACGCTGTTTCAACAATCGGTGGATGATTTAATTGTTGAGGGTGGTCGCGTGACTGGGGTGGTCACCAAGATGGGTTTGAAATTCGCAGCGCCTACTGTCGTGCTTACAGTGGGCACATTCTTAGGTGGACGCATTCACATCGGGCTGGAGAGCTTTGAAGGTGGCCGTGCGGGTGATCCACCTGCCAATGCCCTCTGCCAACGCCTGCGTGAGCTACCCTTTACGGTGGATCGCCTGAAAACAGGCACCCCACCACGAGTTGATGGCCGCACTGTCAATTTTGAACTGTTAGAGGCGCAGCCGGGAGATAACCCGCTACCGACGTTCTCTTTTATCGGTAATGCAGCGCAACACCCGCGACAGATCCCTTGCTATATCACCCACACCAATGAGCAGACCCACGAAATCATTCGTGGTGGTATGGACCGCTCACCGATGTACACGGGGGTGATTGATGGCGTTGGGCCACGCTATTGTCCTTCCATCGAAGATAAAGTAACCCGTTTTTCCGATAAAAACGCTCATCAGATCTTTGTCGAGCCGGAGGGGTTAACCACGCACGAAATCTACCCCAATGGTATCTCCACCTCGCTGCCGTTTGATGTACAAATAGCGCTGGTACGCTCAATGAAAGGCTTTGAGAAAGCGCATATCGTGCGGCCTGGCTATGCCATTGAGTATGATTTTTTCGATCCGCGGGGCCTCAAAAATACGCTGGAGACCAAGCCGATGCCAGGCCTGTTTTTTGCTGGGCAGATTAATGGCACTACAGGCTATGAGGAGGCTGCCGCTCAGGGGTTACTCGCTGGCGTCAATGCGGCGCTACAGATTCAAGGAAAAGAGCCGTGGTGCCCGCGCCGAGATGAAGCCTATATCGGTGTGATGGTTGACGATCTCATCACTAAAGGCACCCAGGAACCTTATCGTATGTTTACCTCGCGGGCAGAGTATCGCCTCATGTTACGCGAAGATAATGCTGACTTGCGCTTAACACCAAAAGGGCGAGAGCTAGGCCTGATAAGTGATGATCGCTGGCACGCCTTTGAGGTAAAACGAAATGCCATAGAGCAAGAGCGCCAGCGCATGCGGGTTACTTGGCTATCACCAAAAAAAGTTGATCCGGCACTGCTTAAAGCAGCCATCGGCCAGACATTGAGTCGTGAATATAATCTGGAAGATTTACTGCGCCGCCCCGAAGTTAATTACACTGCGTTGATGAGCCTCGATGCTGCCGGGCCGGGAGTGGATGAGCCAATCGTTGCTGAGCAAGTTGAAGTGCAGGTGAAATATGCAGGCTACATTGAGCGGCAACGCGATGAAATTGCACGGGCCAGTCGCAATGAAGAGAGTAAAATCCCTACTGACTTCGATTATGACAGCGTCTCAGGACTCTCCGCAGAAGTATCCCAAAAATTGATAACCCATCGACCCCAAACCATTGGCCAAGCTTCACGTATTCCAGGTGTAACGCCTGCGGCTATTTCGTTGCTATTGGTCTTTCTAAAAAAGAGAACTCAGAAATGAGCCTGCGTGAGCAACTTGCCACAGGCTGTCAACAGCTCAACTTAGCCGTTAACGAGGCGCAACTCGAGGCACTATTACACTACCAGGCGACGCTACTGAAGTGGAACAGAGTCTATAACCTGACAGCCATTACCGAGCCTCGGCAGATGGTTACCCACCATTTGCTGGACAGCCTCGCAGTACTGCCCTACCTACAGGGAAATCGCATCGTTGACGTGGGGTGTGGCGGCGGCTTACCCGGCATCGTACTGGCTATTATGTCGCCTGAAAAACAGTTCGTTTTGCTTGACAGCAATAGCAAAAAAACACGCTTTGTTAAGCAAGCAGTGATTGAGTTGAAACTGAAAAATGTTAAGGTGCAGCATAGCCGGGTAGAGCAGTATCAACCTGAACAGCCATTTGATATGGTGCTGTCCCGTGCCTTTGCTTCACTGGCAGACATGTTGCGCTGGTGTGCACACCTGAAAGCGAAAGATGGTATATTTCTCGCGATGAAAGGCGTAAGCCCGCTTGAAGAGCTGCAACAGCTTGCGGATAATTTCCACCTCATCAAGCAACATCAGCTAGTGGTGCCGGGACTGGATGCCGAGCGTCATATCGTGTTAATTGATTCACAGAATCAGAACGGGTAAATTTGATGGCCAAAATTATCGCAGTGACCAACCAAAAAGGTGGCGTGGGCAAAACCACCACGTGCGTTAATCTCTCCGCCTCTCTGGCCGCAACCAAACGTCGCGTTTTGATGGTTGACCTTGACCCGCAAGGCAACGCCTCTATGGGCGCTGGCATTGATAAATATAACTTAAAATATACGGCAAATGAGGTGTTGATGAATGAAATCGACATCGAGCAGGCGATTCAGCCCAGCCAGCAGTCAGGGTTTGATGTTTTGCCAGCTAACAGTGACTTAACCGCAGCCGAGGTCAACCTGCTGCATGAGTTGAGTCGCGAGGCAAGATTACAGCAGGCACTCAGTCGCGTCACAGAGCGTTACGACTATATACTGATCGACTGTCCTCCCTCATTGAACATGCTAACCCTCAACGCACTCACCGCAGCAAAAAGCGTGATTATTCCAATGCAGTGTGAATATTACGCGCTGGAGGGTTTGGCCGCATTGCTAGATACCATTGAGCAGGTAAAGCAGTCAGTCAACCCCGATCTAGCGGTAGAAGGGTTACTGCGCACCATGTTTGACCCGCGCAACAGGCTCTCCAGTGAAGTGGTCAAGCAGCTGCGAGAGCACTTCGCCGATAAGGTGTTTCGAACGGCTATTCCTCGTAATATAAAATTAGCAGAGGCCCCTAGTCACGGGTTGCCTGCATTACAATATGACCGCACTTCGCGAGGAGCGCAGGCTTATTTAGCACTCGCAAGCGAGTTGGCACGTCGCACTTCTGAGCCAACAACATAGTGGCAGATTAACCTTAGGATGTTAGAGGAAGACAATGGCTAAAAAAGCACTGGGGCGAAACCTTGGCGCGCTACTCGGCGGCAGCACTGAGTCTAGCGCAACAAAAGATGGTGAGCTGAGAAAACTCTCTATTGAATTAATTCAGCCAGGAAAATACCAGCCCAGAGTCGATATGCATGCCGATTCGCTGGACGACTTGGCCGAGTCGATTCGCTCACAGGGGATTGTGCAGCCTATTGTGGTGCGCCCAATTGCAAAGCAGGGCCACTATGAAATTGTTGCCGGCGAGCGTCGCTGGCGAGCCGCCCAAATTGCCGGATTAAATGTCATACCCGCATTGATACGCGATATACCCGATGAAGCAGCCATTGCGATGGCGCTGATCGAAAACATTCAGCGGGAAGACCTCAATCCAATAGAAGAAGCACGGGCACTTCAACGTCTGATTGAAGAGTTTGAAATGACACACCAGCAAGCAGCCGATGCCGTAGGCCGGTCGCGGGTCACTGTGAGCAACCTGTTGCGGCTTTTAACCCTCAATGATGATGTGCGGAAATTATTAGAGCGAGGCGACCTTGAGATGGGCCACGCTCGCGCACTACTGGGCTTGCAGGGAGAAAAACAAGGCATCGCGGCACGCGAAGTGGCTGCAAAAGAGCTCTCTGTACGCGAAACTGAGCGGCTGGTGCGCCGCCATGCGAGCGCAGACGACCTCCCCACGCAACAGAAGCCAGCTGACCCGGATGTAGAGCGATTGCAAAACGAGCTGGCAGAGCGGCTGGGGGCCAAGGTAAAGTTCCAACACGGTGCGAAGGGAAAGGGGAAGGTTATTATTCACTATAATAATCTTGATGAATTAGATGGGATTATCGCTCACATTAAGTAGCCATTAAAAACCTCATAAAAAGGGCTTAATGTCATTTGACCTGCTATTCCCACTGTCATATACTGCGCGCCGCGTGTGTAGGAAAATAGTGCTTAAAAACGCACGCACAGCGCATGCCGAGAGCGCCCAGTATGGTAAAAGAAAAAGAAAAAAAGATAAATCTACTGATGCTGGGCGTGGGTACAATTCTGACATCGATGGTGGTATCGGGGTTAATCCTTGGCTTTATTGTCGACTGGTGGCTGGAGACGACGCCCATATTTATGATGTTGTTCCTGTTGCTTGGCTTCGTCGGTGGAATGTTAAAGGTTTACAAAATGCTAACGCATCCGGAAATGTTTTGAATCCGGCCGTTCAAGCAGTAGAAGCCAAGGCGCGAAAGGCGCTGCAAGCCCAGCTTATCGTGGGTGTGGTTTCGTCAATAGGATTTATGCTCTACGCAGGTGGCTGGCACGGTATTTCAGCACTTGCGGGAGTCGCCGTCAGCATTACGCTGCTGCTGGTACTGAGGTACGGTGTCAAGCGAGCGGCAGAAGCCGCACAGCATGACCAGAAGAGAAGTATGTTGATACTCTACCTTGGGGCGGCACAAAGGTTTATTTTAATATTGGTTCTGTTTGCACTGGGATTAGGGGTTGCAGGTCTTGACCCCCTCGCGATGTTCGTGGGATTTTTCTTGGCGCAACTCAGTAATCTGACAAATGTGCGTGGCTAAGGCCAAGTGATATAAAGAGGATAAAAAAGTGGCTGCAAGTGAAGGGGAGATGACCTCCGTTGAATATATTCAACATCATTTGACCAATCTGCATGTGGGTGAAGGGTTTATGACTTTTAACCTCGACACTATATTTGTTAGTGTGGCATTGGGTCTACTGATGATTTTTACCGGCATGAAAGTAACCAAGAACATGGCGACAGATGTCCCAGGGGGCTTTCAGAACTTTGTCGAGATGATTCTCGAGTTTGTCCAAGGACAAGTAAAAGACACCTTCCCCGGCAAAAACGCCCTCATTGCGCCCATGGCACTGACCATTTTCGTCTGGGTCTGGCTAATGAACTTTATGGATTTGATCCCAATCGATCTTTTCCCGCTGATTGCCAGCTGGTTTGGCATCGGCTACCTGAAGATCGTTCCGACCACTGATTTGAGTACAACCTTGGCAATGTCACTGGTTGTGTTCGCACTGATCATCTATTACAACCTTAAAGTCAAAGGTGTGGGCGGATACCTGAAAATGTTTATCTTCCACCCGTTCGGCAAATTCTTTATACCGGTTAACATCATCATGACGGCGATTGAAGAGCTGGCTAAGCCGCTTTCATTGGCACTACGTCTGTTCGGTAACTTGTTTGCCGGTGAGTTGGTTTTCTTGCTTATTGCGCTATTGGCTGGTGGTGTTGGCTTTAGTGCGATGCTGCTGATCTTTGGGCCGCTGCAAGTTATTCTGGATCTGGCATGGTTGATCTTCCATCTGTTGGTAATTACGCTGCAAGCGTTTATCTTCATGGTACTGACAATCGTATACCTGGGTATGGCACACACTGAAGATCACTAAGATTTCAGATTGTGGCAATTTTGGTTTTTGGTTTTACTTTTTAAATTTATAAATTAACTATCCTCGAAGGAGATGTAACAATGACACCTGATATGATTGCGATGATCTATGCATATACTGCAGTAGGCGTTGGTGTGATTTTGGCGGCAGCAGGTATGGGTTCTGCTATCGGATGGGGCCTGATCTGTGCGAAGACACTGGAAGGTATTGCACGTCAACCAGAAATGCGTCCGGCTCTGATGACCAACATGTTCATCTTTGCAGGTTTGATGGAGTCATTCCCTTTCATCATCTTAGCATTTGCAATGTGGTTCCTATTCGCCAATCCTTTCGTAGGTGCTCTGTCTGCAGCTATCGCTGCTATCTAAATTTAGGGCAGATTGCTCGCTCCCAGGGGTAAGCAAACCGAGGAGAAAGAAACGTGAATATTACAGCAACATTGATCCCGCAGATGATTGCATTCATCCTGCTGATCTGGTTCATAAACAAGGTCCTGTGGGGCCCTCTTTCAGAAATGATGGAAGATCGTCAAAAGCGTATTGCTGACGGACTTGCAGCAGCTGAGAAAGGAAAGCACGAGCAGGAACTGGCTGAAAAGCGCGCCAAAGAGGTGCTGCATGATGCCAAGAAGCAGTCAGCGGAAATCATCGCACAAGCACAAAAACGTTCTTCTGAGATTGTAGAAGAGTCTAAAGAGAACGCACGAGCTGAAGGCGAGCGTATTGTTAACGCTGCCCAGGCTGAAATCGAGCGCGAGGTTGCTCAGGCAAAAGAGCAACTGCGTAGTCAACTAGCTTCTGTAGCGGTTGCGGGTGCAGAGAAAATCCTGAAAAAGGAAATCAATGCAAATACCCACAGCGACATGCTAAACGAGCTGGCTGCAAAGATTTAAGGCAAACGTTATGGCTGAAAAAATCACTATCGCCCGCCCGTATGCCAAAGCTGTTTTTGAGCAGGCAACGGATGAGGGTAAATTGGGTGAATGGTCTGAAACGCTGCAGTTACTCTCTGCAATTGCTGATGATGCTGATTTTTCAGTATTGGCAGCAAACCCATCAGTTGCCGATGATAAAATCATCGAACTGATGACATCTGTTGCTGGCGATAAGCTAGTGGCAGGTGGTGAGGGTCTGGTGAAATTACTGGTCGCTAATAAGCGCATTGTCGTTTTACCGGAAATTGCTGGGATGTTTGATGAGCTGCGTGCTGAAGCCGAAAAAACCATCGAAGCAGAAGTTATTTCTGCATTCGAGGTGGGCAAGGCAGAGCAGGAAAAAATCAAAGCAGCGTTAAAGAATCGTTTGGGACGTGAAGTGACCCTGACATGTAAGATTGACGAGAGCCTATTAGGTGGCGCAATCGTTCGTGCAGGCGATCTGGTAATCGACGGAAGTGTTGTGGGCCAATTGAACGGCCTCGCTTCTGCAATGTCTCGATAATTTCCATGAAGAGGATTAGCAAATGCAACTGACTCCATCGGAAATCAGTGAACAAATTAAGAACCGCATCAAAAACTTTGAGGTAAGCACTAACGCCTCTAACGAAGGAACGGTTGTCAGCATCGCAGATGGCGTTGCATCAATCCACGGTCTCTCTGACGTTATGTCGGGTGAGATGATTGAGTTCCCAGGTAACATCTATGGTATGGCACTGAACTTGGAGCGCGACTCCGTTGGTGCAGTCATCCTAGGCTCCTTCGAAGGAATTTCGGAAGGTGACACCGTCAAGTGTACGGGCCGAATTTTGGAAGTACCCACAGGCGAAGCTCTGTTAGGTCGTGTTGTTGATGCACTTGGCAACCCCATTGATGGCAAAGGCCCCATTGAGACAATAACCTCATCGCCTGTTGAAAAGATCGCACCAGGTGTTATTGCACGGCAATCAGTTGATGAGCCAGTGCAAACAGGCTTGAAGGCGATTGACTCAATGGTACCGGTTGGCCGTGGTCAGCGAGAGCTGATCATCGGTGATCGTCAAACAGGTAAAACCGCTGTTGCGATCGATGCCATCATTAACCAAAAAGACTCGGGCATTCGATGTGTCTACGTTGCTATTGGCCAGAAGGCATCTTCTATTGCAGCCGTTGTACGTAAGCTGGAAGAGCACGGCGCACTGAGCAATACCATTATTGTTGCCGCTACCGCGTCTGACTCTGCTGCCATGCAGTTTGTTGCACCTTATGCCGGCTGTTCAATGGGTGAGTTCTTCCGTGATAACGGTGAAAATGCACTGATTGTATATGATGATCTCACCAAGCAGGCTTGGGCATATCGTCAAATATCATTGCTGCTGCGCCGTCCACCTGGACGTGAGGCCTATCCTGGTGACGTTTTCTATCTCCACTCTCGTCTACTTGAGCGAGCATCACGTATCAACACAGCTGAAGTTGAAAAACGGACCAATGGTCGGGTTAAGGGGAAAACCGGTTCTTTAACCGCACTGCCCATCATCGAAACACAGGGTGGTGATGTTTCTGCATTCGTACCCACTAACGTTATTTCGATTACTGATGGTCAGATTTTCCTCGAAACTGACCTGTTCAACTCCGGTATCCGCCCTGCAATTAACGCAGGCCTGTCGGTATCCCGAGTGGGTGGTGCAGCACAGACCAAGATCATCAAGAAACTGGGTGGTGGTGTGCGTCTTGATCTGGCTCAGTATCGTGAATTGGCGGCTTTCGCACAATTTGCATCTGATTTGGATGATACCACGCGTGGGCAGATCGAACGGGGTCGTCGCGTCACTGAGTTGATGAAGCAGAAGCAGTACGCTCCACTATCAACCGCAGAGATGGCATTTTCACTGTTTGCAGCTAATGAAGGCTTTATCGATGATGTCGATGCCGCCAAGGTTGTAGATTTTGAAGAGGCGATGCATGCATACGTTAAGTCTAACGCTGCTGATCTGGTTTCTGAAATCAACGATACTGCGAATTTCAATGATGAGATTGCAGGAAAGATGAAAGATGCGTTGACTCAGTTTAAAGCTAACGGCACCTGGTAATCGGGAGTAGATAACGATGGCAGTCGGAAAAGAGATACGCACACAGATCAAGAGTATTGAAAATACCAAGAAAATTACTCGTGCCATGGAAATGGTTGCTGCGAGTAAAATGCGTAAAGCTCAAGATCGTATGACGGCATCTCGTCCCTACGCCGATAAAATGCGCCAAGTGATTTCACACTTGGCGCATGCACACCCTGAGTACAAACATCCTTATCTTGAGGATCGTGGGCAGGTGAAACGAGTGGGTTTCATCATTGTATCAAGTGACCGTGGTCTCTGCGGCGGCTTGAACAGTAACCTGTTTCGTAAAGTACTTAAGGATATGCAGGCGTGGGAAGAGAAAGGCGCTGAAATTCGTCTCGGCATTATTGGTCAAAAAGCTTCTTCATTCTTCCAAGGTATTGGTGCAAACATTACCTCTCAGGTATCACACTTAGGTGATACGCCGCACATTACCGACATTGTCGGCGCGGTGAAGGTAATGCTCGATGCTTATGACAATGGAGAGCTTGATCGCCTGTTTGTGGTACATAACAACTTTGTTAATACCATGACTCAGGATCCACAGGTTTTACAACTGTTGCCGGTCTCTTCAGAAGAGGTTAATCAAGAGATGACGCATCAATGGGATTACATGTACGAGCCAGAGGCCAAAATTGTTTTGGATGACCTTCTGGTTCGCTATGTTGAGTCACTGGTCTACCAGGGCGTTGTAGAAAATGCCGCCTGTGAGCAGGCAGCGCGCATGGTTTCAATGAAGTCTGCGACAGATAACGCAGGCGAGATGATTGATGATTTGAAACTCGTTTACAACAAAGCCCGTCAGGCTGCAATCACCCAGGAAATTTCTGAGATTGTGGCAGGTGCCGCAGCAGTTTAACCGTGGCTGAGCAACGATTACGTAAATAATTTAAGGGGACTTAAACATGAGTTCGGGAAAAATTGTACAAATCATTGGTGCTGTAATCGATGTGGAATTCCCACGCGACGCACTGCCAAAGATCTATGACGCTCTGACAGTAGACTCAATTGGTTTGACCATTGAAGTACAGCAGCAGTTAGGTGACGGTGTTGTTCGTGGTATTGCACTGGGTTCGAGCGATGGCGCAAAGCGCGGCTTGGACGTTGTTAATACAGGGGCTGCGATTCAGGTGCCAGTAGGCACTAAAACCCTCGGTCGTATCATGGATGTACTGGGTTCACCCATTGATGATGCGGGCGACATTGGTGAAGAAGTTCGCTGGGGTATTCACCGTAAAGCACCTGCTTACGATGAACTCTCTCCAGCTTCTGAGCTGCTTGAAACCGGCATCAAGGTAATTGACTTGGTTTGCCCATTCGCCAAGGGTGGTAAAGTGGGTCTGTTCGGTGGTGCCGGTGTAGGTAAAACCGTCAACATGATGGAGTTGATCCGTAACATCGCCATCGAGCACAGCGGTTACTCTGTATTTGCCGGTGTTGGTGAGCGTACCCGTGAAGGTAATGACTTCTACCACGAGATGAAAGATTCGAACGTACTGGATAAAGTATCGCTGGTTTATGGCCAGATGAATGAGCCTCCTGGAAACCGCCTACGTGTGGCATTGACAGGCCTGACAATGGCTGAGTACTTCCGTGACGAAGGTCGTGATGTACTGTTCTTTGTTGATAACATCTACCGTTACACACTGGCTGGAACAGAAGTTTCTGCACTGTTAGGCCGTATGCCTTCAGCGGTAGGTTACCAGCCAACACTGGCGGAAGAGATGGGTGTTCTTCAGGAGCGTATCACCTCTACCAAGACCGGTTCGATCACTTCGATTCAGGCGGTATATGTACCTGCGGATGATTTGACCGATCCATCACCTGCAACGACCTTTGCTCACTTGGATGCCACCGTTGTACTGTCTCGTTCCATCGCTGAGCTGGGTATCTACCCGGCAATCGATCCACTCGATTCAACTTCACGTCAGCTGGATCCACTGGTTGTTGGCCAGGACCACTACGATATCGCCCGTGGTGTGCAGGGTACACTTCAGCGCTATAAAGAGTTGAAGGATATCATCGCAATCCTCGGTATGGATGAGCTTTCAGAAGAAGATAAGCAGTCAGTACAGCGTGCTCGTAAGATTCAGCGCTTTCTCTCACAGCCATTCTTCGTTGCAGAGGTGTTCACGGGTGCCCCAGGCAAGTATGTTTCATTGAAAGATACCCTTGCTGGATTCAAAGGCATTATTGATGGTGAATATGATCACCTGCCAGAACAAGCTTTCTACATGGTAGGCGGTATCGATGAAGCCGTTGAAAAGGCCGCCAAACTGAAGTAATTCAGTAAACGACTCTTAGGAGGATAATATGGCCATGACAATGCACGTAGATATCGTGAGTGCGGAGCAACAGATCTTTTCCGGTACCGCTGAAATGGTGTTCGCACCTTCAGTCAACGGAGATGTGGGTGTTCTTCCGCGCCACGCACCCTTACTGACTCAAATGCGTCCTGGTGAAGTTCGCATTCAGACAAGCGAAGGTGAAGAGGTTTTTTACGTATCCAGCGGTATTCTGGAGATACAGCCACACTGTGTGACGATACTTGCAGACACTGCACTGCGCGCCAAGGATATCGATGAAGCAGCGGCTCTTGAAGCGAAGCAACTTGCCGAAGAGTCGATGAGTGATCGTAAAACGGGTATCGACTATACAAGAGCCCAGACTCAACTGGCTGAAGCGATGGCACAACTTAAAGCGATTCAGAAGATTCGCGATAAAATCGGCCATTAATCGAAAGATTTTTCGATTCCCTGAAAGGGCAGTGGAAACACTGCCCTTTTTTTGTGTGAAAAACAAAGATATTTTTTAACTATTCAGCGTGTTCATGTTTGTCCTAAAATCGAGGCATTTTCACACAAAGAGGGCGCATATAGAGCGTATGTGCCCGATTGAATACGAAGACAGCCCAGCGTTGAAGTAAAAGATGAATACACTGAGCCGTTGCGATATTTTTTGTTAAACTACGACAGGCTTATAAAAAGGTGGAGTCCATGCAAAAACTTGTGGTGATAATCCTGGCTGCTGGCCAAGGAACGCGAATGAAGTCGACAATGCCGAAGGTTCTGCATACCGTCGGCGATCGATCGATGCTAGAGCATAGTTACGACCGTGCTAAGGCACTACAAGCAGATGCCATACACATTGTTTATGGGCATGGCGGTGAGCAGGTTAAAGCGGCGCTCTCACATCTTGAAGCTAACTGGATTTTACAAGAGCAGCAGAATGGCACCGGCCATGCCGTCGAAGTCGCTATGCCTTCAATTGATGATGACTCAATGGTGCTGATACTCTACGGTGATGTACCCCTGGTGCGAGTCGAAACACTCAAAAGCCTAGTAAGCAGTGCAACGAAAAGCGGCTTTGGCCTACTCACAGCTCATCTTGCTAACCCAACCGGCTATGGCCGTATTATCCGTGGTGCCAACGGAGCTGTTGAGCGCATCGTAGAGCAGAAAGATGGGTCAGCAGAGCAGCTTATCGTGAATGAAGTCAATACCGGGATGTTGGCGGTCAACTCCCACAAGCTACGCCGCTGGATCAACACTCTGGACAGTGATAACGCACAAGGTGAGTTCTACCTCACGGATGTTATTGCCATGGCAGCTAAGGAGGACGTGACCATTAACACGGTCAACCCAAGCTCTATCGATGAGACGCTAGGAGCCAATAATCGTGTACAACTGGCCGAACTTGAGCGTTATTTACAGCAGAGAAAAGCCACTCAGCTAATGATCGACGGTGTGACCTTGCGAGATCCGGCACGTATTGATATCCGAGGGGAGCTGCACACCGGCCAAGATGTCACCATCGATATTAACTGCCTGTTTGAAGGCATTAATGTGCTGGGTAGCGGTGTTAGCGTAGGGGCTAATTGCATTATTCGTGACAGCACTATTGGCGATAATGTGACCATAGAGCCTAACACTATTATTGAGAAAAGCAGCGTTGGTGATCATGCACTTGTTGGTCCTTTTGCACGCCTTCGCCCGGATACGGTACTACACCAAAATGCAAAAATTGGTAACTTTGTTGAGGTGAAAAAGTCGACAATTGGCGCAGGCTCCAAGGTAAGCCACCTAAGCTACATTGGTGACACCACAATGGGTAAAAATGTCAATATTGGCGCCGGCACCATCACCTGTAATTACGATGGCATAAACAAACATCAGACGACAATTGGTGACGATGTTTTTGTCGGCTCAGACAGTCAGCTGGTCGCACCCGTCACCATCGAAGAGGGAGCCACGATTGGCGCCGGCACTACGCTGAGCCATACTGCACCAAAAGATTCACTCACCTTAAGCCGTACGCGCCAAAAAAATATACCGGGCTGGTGCCGCCCAAAAAAGAAGCAGTCATAGGAAGGAGATAGCATATGTGTGGAATCGTTGGGGCCGTTGCAGAGCGAGATGTAACTCAAATACTGATCGAAGGATTACGTCGACTCGAATATCGCGGTTATGACTCAGCAGGTGTTGCACTGCTGGCGGATGATAACAGCATCAAACGTATCCGGGTTAAAGGTAAAGTTATCGGCCTGGAAAATGAGATTTCGGATAGCTTCCACGGACACGTTGGTATCGCACACACCCGCTGGGCAACCCACGGTGAGCCGAGCGTGAAAAATGCTCACCCACACATCTGTCGAAATCAAGTAGCCGTTGTCCATAACGGCATCATTGAAAATTTTGAAGCACTTCGGGAAAATCAGCATCAGGCCGGTTATGAGTTCACCTCTGAAACCGACACGGAAGTGATTGTTCATCAAATTTTTCAACACCATATAACAGAAAAGCAGTCACTGTTGGATTCGGTCCGATCAGCGACAGTGGAGCTAGAGGGAGCCTATGCTCTCGGCGTGGTCAGCATTAACGAACCGGGACGGCTGATCGCTGCGCGCAGCGGCAGCCCGTTGGTAATTGGTGTCGGTATTGGTGAATACTTTATCGCCTCAGATGTTGCCGCGCTACTGCCTGTCACACAGCGCTTTATCTTCTTGCAAGAGGGCGACATTGCGGATATCACAAAAGATAAGCTGACCATCTATGATCAGCGGGGCAGTGTCGTCGAACGCCCGATTAAAGAGAGCGAGTTAAGCGCAGATTCCGTAGAGCGGGGTGAATACCGTCACTACATGCTTAAAGAGATATTTGAGCAGCCCAGGGCGATTAACGACACCCTTGAAGGTCGTATCAGCGACCACCATGTTATTGATGAATCATTCGGCCCGGGTGCTGCCAAGATATTTGATAAAATCAAAGGTGTCGACATCATCGCCTGCGGCACCAGTTTTCACGCCGGTGTGGTTGCTCGCTACTGGATGGAAGCGATCGCCAAAGTCCCCTGTAACGTTGAAGTGGCCAGTGAGTTCCGCTATCGCCGTCCACTGGCTCACAAGAACTCGCTATTTGTCACCATCTCCCAATCTGGAGAGACCGCCGACACCCTCGCGGCACTGCACGAAGCAAAAAAGATGGGTTATAAACACACATTGGTCATCTGCAATGCCCCTGAAAGCTCGCTGGTGCGTGAATCCGACTTGGTAATGATGACCCGGGCCGGCCCTGAAATTGGCGTGGCATCAACCAAAGCGTTTACCACCCAACTCACCGCACTGCTGATGTTAGTCATGTCACTGGGGCGGCGTAATGGCCTGAGTAAACAACGCGAAGCAGAGCTGGTTGAAGAGTTAAAATCGTTGCCACGAAAGGTAGAAGATGTTTTAAAGCTTGATGATGAGATTAAAGCGATGGCTGAAAACTTCTCCGACAAACACCACGCACTGTTCCTGGGGCGCGGCACTCACTACCCTATTGCCATGGAGGGGGCGCTCAAGCTGAAAGAGATCTCCTATATCCACGCAGAGGCCTACCCGGCCGGCGAGCTGAAACATGGCCCACTGGCACTGGTGGACGACGAAATGCCCATCGTCGCCGTTGCACCTAATGACGAGCTGCTCGGCAAATTAAAGTCGAACCTGCAAGAGGTCAAAGCCCGAGGGGGAAAGCTCTACGTATTTGCCGATCAACATGCTGACATGGTGGCAGGTGAAGGAGTAGAAGTAATTTCGGTCTCACCCACCGACGAAGTGATTGCACCCATCATCTACTCAATTCCACTGCAACTCCTCTCATACCATGTTGCGATATTGAAAGGCACCGATGTGGATCAGCCGCGCAATCTTGCGAAATCAGTAACGGTTGAGTAAACGTAACCCTTCAGCGCGTTAAATGATCGCCTAACAGGGCGATCATCGCACCCACCACCATTGGCTAGCCTGCCCACCACTTAGCCCGAATATTTTTGGCTCTATGTGATTTGTAGTGGGTAGCGGTCATAATCTACAACCATGAACAGCGTACATTTATTCAGCATAGCCCTGGGCCTGCAAGCTCCTTAGGAAGTTAAAGATATCTCCTTTACGGATAATGAAAATGGAAGCAGAGAGCTCCATTTACATATTGGTTTTATCTCTCATTCTACTCAGGAGACCTGGTTGCTCATCCATAACTGCGCCGCACCGCGTACCCCTGAGCTGTCGCCGTGGCCGTTTTTCAAAAGCGGTGTGTTGAACTCATCATTGAATACTGCAGCGGCAATCTGCTGGTGCCCCTCGCTGTAGAGTGGCTCAATATTGGAGAGGCCGCCGCCGAGTACAATGACATCCGGGTCAAGAATGTTAACTACGGTGGCCATGGCGCGTCCAAAACGATCAAAAAAACGCTGCATTGCCGCTTTGGCTAATTGGTCACCCTGTCTGGCGAGTGTGACAATTTGCTGGGGATTTGATGCATCGGTGCCCCCGTGGCGCCTGTAGTCGGCGGCTAATCCTGGGCCTGATATCAGTGTTTCGACACACCCTTTTCCGCCACAATAGCAGTCGGGCCCATCTGGCTCTAGGGTGTTATGCCCCCACTCACCCGCAATCTGCTGGTGCCCCTGATGTAGCTGGCCATTGAAGGTGATACCACCGCCGACACCCGTCCCCATAATGACACCAAAAACTACGTTATAGCCCTTTGCCGCACCATCCAGCGTTTCACTCAAGGTGAAGCAATTTGCATCGTTGGCGATACGCAACGGGCGCTTGAGCTGTTGTTGCAAATCTTCGAGTAGTGGCTGATTATTCAAACAGGTGGTGTTGCAGTTTTTCATCCTGCCGGTGCGACTCGAAATGGCGCCTGGGGTACCCATGCCGACGGTGCAACGCTGCCCTGTTCTATTTTCCAGTTCGGCCACCAGCCGCACAATCGTTTTAATGATGGCCTGATAACCCGCTGCGGTGGGTGTTGCCACGCGCAGACGGTGTCGTTGGTTGCCCTGGCCATCCAGCACCACACCTTCGGTCTTTGTGCCGCCTAAGTCGATACCAATATGCATAGTGCCTCGCTATCAATTAACCTACCCGCGATGAGGGGCGATAAGACTTACATTTGTCGCTGTAAATGCGTATATTACGCAAAAATGTATTTTACTCGGGAATTATTTGCTTGAATTTTCTGGATAGGGGTCTATTCACACCTCTAAACTGAGCTCGGCTTAGTGCATTTAATCACTCTCTTTTTAACAGTAACTATAGATTTATTACCACATGACCCTTTTACTGATTGTCCTGATCCCTTTGTTAGGTGCCTTGCTGGTGCCTGTGGCCGCTGCCCGTGGCCGCATGGGTGCCGCGTTTATGGCGGGGACACTTACGGCAGCGGCACTCGGCCTGCTACTGTCACTTGCGCCGCAGGTTTTTGCTGGCGAGGTTCTGATAAGCAGTTGGGACTGGATGGCAGAGCTGGGTCTCTACTTCTCTTTCCGGCTTGATGGGCTGGGTCTGCTGTTTTCCTTACTGATTCTTGGCATCGGGTTGCTGGTCATTATCTACGCAACCTACTATCTCTCGCCGAAAGACTCCATGCCTAAGTTCTTTGCTTACATGATGCTGTTCATGGGAGCGATGCTAGGGGTGGTGTTGTCCGAAAACCTGATTCTGCTGCTGATTTTCTGGGAGCTGACCAGTCTAACCTCATTCCTGCTAGTGAGCTTTTGGCGACATCGTGCCGATGCCCGTCAGGGTGCACGGATGGCGCTGGCGGTAACGGGTGGTGGCGGTCTCTGCCTGCTCGCCGGCATACTGCTGCTGGGCGAAATTGTGGGCAGTTATGAGTTATCCGTGGTACTGGCTTCTGCCGATTTGATCCAGAACCATGATTTATATGCCCCTGCGCTGATTTTGATCCTGCTGGGTGCCTTTACCAAGTCGGCACAATTCCCGTTCCACTTCTGGCTACCCCACGCCATGGCGGCCCCCACACCGGTCAGTGCTTATCTGCATTCGGCAACGATGGTTAAGGCGGGGGTTTTTCTGCTGGCGAGGATGCACCCGGCCCTCTCCGGTGGTGATTTATGGTTCTACCTGGTCACTACCGCCGGGCTGATCACCTTAGTATTTGCCGCGTATGTGGCACTGTTCAGGCATGATCTTAAAGGCTTGCTGGCCTATTCGACCATCAGTCACCTGGGCTTAATCACGCTGCTGTTTGGTTTTGGCACACCACTGGCGGCGGTTGCTGGCGTATTTCATATTATTAATCACGCCACCTTCAAGGCATCTCTGTTTATGGCTGCGGGCGTTATTGACCACGAAGCGGGTACGCGAGATATGCGTATTCTCAGTGGATTGTTTAAATATATGCCTTATACGGCGGTGCTGGCAATGGTGGCGGCAGCTGCCATGGCCGGGGTACCGCTGCTTAATGGTTTCCTCAGTAAAGAGATGTTTTTTGTTGAGACCCTGGCGCTACAACGCTTCGGTGACTGGGCGTGGCTGATTCCGGCGCTGGCGACCTTGGCCGGCATATTTGCGGTGGCCTATTCGTTGCGCTTTATCCACGATGTGTTTTTTGGCGGCAAGCCCAAAAATCTACCCAAGGAGCCTCATGAGCCGCCCCGCTTAATGAAAATACCCATTGAAGTGCTGGTGACACTCTGTCTGCTGGTGGGGATATTTCCCGCCTTTACAGTGGGCCCGTTGCTGGCAACCGCTGCCGAGGGCGTACTGCAAACCTCCGTACCGGAATATAGCCTGGCCATTTGGCATGGCTTTAATGAAGCGATTGTGATGAGTATTATCGCCCTGGTGGGTGGAACACTATTCTATCTACTTCGCCATCGCATGTTTGCACTGCATGATCGCCTGTTACCAAGAGAGTTTGGTGCCAAGCAGATTTTTGATGGGATGATGCGTGGCTTAATTGACTCTTCTCGTTGGATTACCCGCTGGTTGGAAAATGGCTCATTGCAGCGTTATTTGGCACTTTTGGTGGGGGCCGCCATCACGGTGGGCCTCTATGCGGCGCTACAGCATGGCACCATTAACCTGTCGGTATCCGGCCCCTCTATTCCCGTTAACGGTGTGGCCATTGCGATCTTGGTCGGCTTGATGATCGCCGGACTTGGAACGGTAATACTTCACCGCCATCGCCTACCCGCATTGGTAATGCTCGGCGTGGTGGGCCTGTGTGTCTCGTTACTGTTTGTCTATTTTTCGGCGCCCGATCTGGCACTGACTCAACTTTCTGTTGAAGTGGTCACCATCATCTTGCTGCTACTGGCACTGCATTTTATGCCTCAAGAGGCAGCGGCCGACTCCAGCCCCACTCGACGCTGGCGTGATATGACGCTGGCCGGGCTGGCCGGTGCGGGTGTGGCGGGTCTTACTTGGGCGGTGTTAACCTCACCGTTTGAGACGCTATCGGACTATTATCTGGAGCAGAGTGTGCCCGGTGGTGGTGGTACCAACGTGGTGAACGTGATTCTGGTCGATTTCCGTGGCTTTGACACCTTTGGTGAGATCACTGTTTTGGCCATTGCCGCCATTGGTATTCATGCAGTGTTGCAAAACCTGATCATTAAGCCCAACGAGCCAGGCCCTTATGGCTGGGCGGCCGCGAAACCACCACTGCTACTAGAGGTTATCTCGCGGCCACTACTGCCGTTGGCACTGATGGTGGCGATCTACCTGATGCTGCGGGGACATAATCAGCCAGGTGGTGGCTTTATCGCCGGGCTAGTGGTCGGGATTGCACTAGTGATGCAGTATTTGGCCAGTGGTGTCGAGTGGACACAAGCACGCCTGCGAGTTGATTACTTTAAGGTGATTGCGGTGGGCCTGATTCTCTCGCTGCTTACCGGCGTTGCCAGCTGGCTGTTGGGTTATCCGTTTATGACCACCACTTTCACCTATCTCTACTGGCCGATTGTGGGCAAGTTTGAAGTGGCGAGTGCCATGGTTTTTGATCTGGGAGTATTTTTAACAGTGGTGGGTATTACCATGGTGATTCTGGCGGAGCTGGGCAAGTTAAGTGGCCCAATGGCGGCAGTGCCAGTATCGAATAGTAAGGAGCGCCGTTGATGGAGATATTGATTTCAATCGCCATCGGCTTTCTGGCCGCCTGTGGCATCTACCTTATGTTGCGTGCGCGCACCATGGATGTGGTTATTGGCCTGACACTGCTCTCCTACGCGGTAAACCTGTTTCTTTTCTCCTCCGGTCGACTGGTCAGCAACGCCGCTGCATTGATTTCGCCTGAGGCGACCCGCTACGGTGATCCACTACCACAAGCCTTGGTATTAACGGCCATTGTAATCGGTTTTGGTATGACCGCTTTTCTGGTGGTGCTGGCGATTCGTGCTTTTGGTGACCTGGGTAATGATCATGTGGATGGGGAGGCCAGTAAAAAATGAGTCACTGGTTAATTATGCCCGTGCTGTTGCCAATGGTGGCAGCCATTCTGATGTTACTGACCACACGTTTGGGACGGACGGTGGAGCGGACCATCAGCCTGCTCTCAATGCTGGGCCTGGTGCTGATTTCAGCGGCCCTGCTCAACACCACGCTAGAGGGTGACTATCAAGTATATGCAGTAGGCAACTGGGTTGCGCCGTTTGGTATTGTGCTGGTATTAGACCGGCTGAGCGCCTTAATGGTGTTACTGACCTCGGTGTTGGCGCTGTTCAGCCTACTCTATGCCTGTAACGGTCAGGATCGAGAGGGTCGTCACTTCCACGTTCTGTTTCACATGCAGCTGATGGGATTAAACGGAGCCTTCCTGACCGGAGACCTGTTTAACCTGTTCGTCTTCTTCGAAATATTGCTCATTGCCTCATACGGCTTGTTACTGCATGGCGGTGGTCCATTACGCAGTCGCGCCGGGCTTCATTATGTCATTCTTAACCTTGCCGGGTCAGCGCTTTTTTTGGTGGCGATTGGCGTGCTTTATGGCATGCTGGGGACACTCAATATGGCCGACTTGGCGGTTAAGGTCGCTCAAGCAGAACCTGAGCAGTTACGATTGATCCACATATCTGCGCTGTTATTAATGGTGGTGTTTGGGCTGAAGGCGGCCCTGTTGCCACTCTATTTTTGGCTGCCGAGCGCCTACAGTGCGGCATCCCCTGCGGTTGCAGCACTGTTTGCGATTATGACCAAGGTGGGTATCTACTCCATTATCCGTATGTTCATGCTGGTGTTTGGTATCGAGGCGGGAGTACTCAGCCACCTGGCTCAACCGTGGTTATTACCATTGGGGCTGGTTACACTGGCACTGGGTGCTTTCGGGGTGCTAGCTTCGAGTTGTCTGCGTCGACAGGTCGCTTATCTGGTGGTGGTGTCGGTGGGAACCCTGATGGCGGGTGTGGGACTGCTCACGGTAGAGTCGCTGGCCGCCTCACTCTATTATCTGTTGCACTCCACCCTGATCACTGGCGGAATGTTTTTATTGGCCGATGTTATTGCCCGACAACGGGGCGATGTGGGTAGTCAGCTGCGCCTTGGGCCAACCGTAACGCAGCCACTGCTGTTATCGACTCTATTTTTCATCGGTGCGCTAGCGGTGGTGGGTTTGCCCCCTTTAAGTGGCTTTATTGGTAAGCTGCTGTTGCTGCAAGCTGCGGTGAATGAGCCTGGTATGGCGTGGTTCTGGTCCGTTATATTAATTGCCAGCTTTTTTGCCTTGATCGCTTTAAGCCGCACCGGCAGTGCGCTGTTTTTGAAAACGGATGACCAAGCAATCACGGGGGTGCGGGTTGAGTCAGTCTCGCTGATTGCGGTAGTGGCACTGCTGCTCGCCAGCCCATTGTTAGCATTGTATGGCGATGCCGTGAGCAGCTTTACCACCGATGCGGCAGAGCAGTTAATGCAGCCGATGTACTACATAGAGGGAGTTTTAGGTTCACAGCAACTCCCCGCTGCGGCTGCGGAGGTGGTGCAATGAAACTCCTGAAACGCCTGCTACCCCACCCCATTTTCAGCTTGGTTTTACTGGTGGTATGGCTACTACTCAACAACACGCTATCAGCGGGGCATATTCTGTTGGGTTCGGTGATCGCACTGGTGTTGCCCTGGGCCACAGCGGGCTTCTGGGCGGAGCAGCTTCACTTGCATAAACCAGGGCTTGCAATCAAATTTCTACTGCTGGTGTTGTGGGACATTACAGTGGCCAATATACAAGTGGCGAAGCTGATTCTGAGTCCTCGCCGCAAACTGCGTCCGGCATTTGTCCACTACCCGCTCGATATGGATAATGAGTTTGCGATCACCGTGCTGGCGGCTACCATATCATTGACACCTGGCACCGTATCAATTGATGTGAATGATGATCACAGTATGTTGCTGCTACACGGTCTGGATGTGGACGACGAGGCCGCTTTGATTGCAGAGATTAAGAGCCGCTACGAAGCCCCCATCAAGGAGATTTTCGGATGTTAGCCACTGTCATATTGATTGCTATGGTGCTGATGATTCTGGCGCTGATCCTTAATATCTGGCGTGTGGTGGTCGGCCCGGATATCACCGATCGTATTTTGGCGCTGGATACTCTCTATATTAATTCTATTGGCCTATTGGTGCTGCTGGGTATTCACATGGCCAGCACTGCCTATTTTGAGGCGGCACTGCTGATTGCCATGATCGGCTTTATCGGCACCACCGCGCTGTGCAAATATCTATTGCGCGGCGATATTATCGAATAGGAGGGGAGATAAAATGATCGATGCTATTATTTCAATTTTCTTGATCTTCGGTGCAGGCTTTGCGCTGGTTGGCTCTATTGGCCTGGTGCGCCTACCCGATTTTTATACCCGCCTCCATGGCCCCACCAAAGCCACCACCCTGGGCCTGGGTGGTTTGTTGATCGCATCAATGATCTACTTTACGAGCCGGGGTGAAGTGAGCCTGCATGAGCTGCTAGTAACCATGTTCCTGTTTATGACTGCCCCCGTTAGCGCCCACCTTCTCGCCAAAGCCGCTCTGCACCGGCGAGTACGCTCTGAAATAGAGCTGCCCAAGCATGATAAGTAACTCGCCATCTGTGTGATGGCGGTCACATCTTCACCATCAACGACTACAACAAATACCAAAGCGGACGAAACCCTAAGCAGTGGATAGTAAACTGTTGGACAACCGTCAGGTTGCAAGGTGGGGATATGTCATTACCAGAATTAATGCCCGTTGAAGAGTTGTTTGCCTATGACCCAAGCAGGGCCGGAACAGAGGTGAGCTTTGACCAATCAGAACTTGAGTGCGCTCGCGCTATTGTTGATCAGGAGCTATCGATTCGTTTTGATGAATCGGTTCTGCCTGAAGAGGTAGTTTCACTGCTGAACGATGCCTGGAAAGAGGTATTGGCGGCAATCTACATCGAAGAGGGGTTCGGTAGCCTACGCTGGATTTTGGCGATGGAGATCACCGATGAGCTGGTCTGGACACTTCAGCCCAAGCAGAATCTAGCCGAGCGCACCAAGATGATCGGGCTGTTGCCCACCTTAGTGAAAGTGCTGCGCCAAGGCCTGGCATCTGTGAAGTGGGATCAGCAGCAGACGAAACAGCTGTTAGATGATCTCTCGTGCCACCACATGCTGATTTTGCGCGGTGGCAAGCTGCGCCAACCACACAATAAAGTATCAGCCGCCGCTACCGAGCAGACTGAAGCGCTCCCTGAAGAAAGCAGTGCCACAGATAAAAAAGGGTGGCATTACCGGGCCGATATCAATGAGTGGGTCTACCAGGATGAAGCGGCTCAGCCGCTGGGAGCCTCAAGTGTGGATATTCCGGCAGCCATCAAGAAAACCCGCCATACACGTACCCGTAAAGTTGGCTATGGTGACCGTTAAGTAGCCCATTTTTTAAGCGAGTACACTAATTGGGAAGGGGGCAAAATCCGTTGAAGATCACGCGATTTCTCCCTTCATTTTTTGCCCGATAAAGCGCCTGATCGGCTTTCTCTACCAGCAGTGCCCCCATCTCTTCTGCACTCTGCTGGTCGTTATCCCCTTCAATAAGTTCAATACCAATCGAGACCGTTATTTTTAATTGATCTCCGCTCTCAATCGTCACACGGTGTTGCTCCAGCTCACTGCGAATTCGTTCAGCAATCTCTACCGAACGTGACAGTGGGGTATCCACCAGCAGCACCACAAACTCCTCTCCACCATAACGTGCCAGCAGGTCACTGACGCGCAACTGCTTGCGGATCAGGGCGGCAAACTCTTTCAGCACTTGGTCACCCGCACGGTGTCCATAGTTATCATTTATTTTTTTGAAAAAGTCGATATCCAGCAGCAGACACGAAAGAGTGCTATTTTGGCGTTTACAGCGTGTGATCTCCTCCAGTAGCCGTTGATCAAAATAGCGGCGGTTATTCACCGAGGTGAGAAAGTCGGTCAGGCCGACCCGTTTGAGTCGTTCGTGATTGCAGGCATTTTCAAGGCAGATGGCAAACACTGCCGCGAGGCGCTGTAAAAAGTCTGTACCTGATCCTTTGATGAAACGCTCTTCGCGCTGGCTACCCAAGTTGATGCTGCCAATTATCTCGCCATAACGAATCAGCGGAAGTATTGCAATACTGGCGAAGCGGTGATGGTAGTCAGGAAAAAAGGGGCTATGCTGCTCGCGGAAGTAGTCAAGAAGAGGGGCATCGCTACAGCCGAAGAGAGTGTCAAGTTGGTCTGTCGATTCACAAAAGAGCAGTTGTGGATGCTGTTGCAGGCTACCTTCATCTTCCAGCATGTGACGAATTTCGTAGGAGGGGTCAACCAGCGTGAGTGTGACCGCATCCAGCTCAAAAGAGGCGCGGTATTCGTAGAGGATGGTTTCGATCAGTTCAGCTAATGATTTTAAGCTGATTAAGCGCAACTCCTGTGCTTGAAAGCGGTGCATCTTCTCTTCATTGTTACGCGCTTGGGATATAAAGGCTTTGAGCTGGCGGCGCAGGGCCTGATTTTGGCTGTATAGCTCCTCTTCGTTGCTATGGTTCAGTGACAAAGCGCTTACCCCTAGGCTCTTGATTTTTACCACACAATGCGTGTGATTTAGGGCTTTGTCGGCATCTGTTGCAGCTCCTTAAGGGGTCTAGGCCAGCCTATACTCAATCAGGCTTATTCAGAGACCCCTTCATGGCCTTTTTCAGGTCATCCAGGGTGAACTTAACCCGTTTACCACGTGGTTTTTGCAAGCTGAATGCGTTGTTGTATGCGTGTTCCTTTCCCTCAGTTTGTCGCATAACAAGGTCATAACGCCCCTCTGGGTATCCTGCTGGGAGGATCAGTTTTAGCCCCGCTTTTCGGCGCTGCGACTCGAAGGGTGGAAGGAGTGGCGCAGTGGCCAGCAGCTGATCACCCGCTGCGAAAATAGCCCCTTTACCAATCGCAATAGCGCCCGCTTGGTTGCTCCGGGGGTAGAGGTAGCGCAGCACCGGGCGTTCAGGCTGGTCTACGGCCAGTGCCAGCACTTCACGCTCACCACTGAGATAGAGGGTTGAGCCGGATAGTTTTAAATCATAAATCTTTTGGCCCAGCACAAAGCGACTAACGGGCTGTATATGCGTTTCATGCAGTAGTGCGATAAAAAGCTGCTTATCACTGAGGGCGTAGAGCGTGTTGTCGGCTAACAGCGCCTGCTTGAAGTTACCGGGCAGTGAGCTGAGGCTGTTGAGGCTTTGCGGATCAAGCAACTCAATCGCCCCTTGCTGATTAATCACCACAGGCCAGTGATCAGAGTCACCCAGCGCGTATAGCCGGCCAGGTGAGTGGGGGGCATCAATCGGATAAAGGCTATTGTCAGCCTCTATCTGCCAGGCATATAGCTCGCCACTCGCACCCAGGGCCAGTAGTTGCTGCTGTTGTAGGGTGAGCTGCTGTATCGACTCTTCCAGCGGATAATGTTCAATCAGTCGAGCATAGAATGGATCCCGAATATCAACCACACTAATCCCCCCGGGGTAGTGGCTGATGTAGGCGGTATCGTTCTCTACCACCACCTGGTTGCTATGACCACTCAGTGTGAGTGCCGTTGTCCAGATCGGGCCCTGGCTGTTATTAATATCAAACACCTGTAATCCACCCCGGCCAGCGGCTAGGTAGGCATAATTGCTATTAAGGGCGATATCATGGCTCTTCTCTTGTGCATGGCTGTTATGTCGCAGCCTGGGGTGGCGGGGGTCACTGATATCAGCCGTTTGAATACCACCCCACCAATCCATGATATAGGCGTGTTGATCGCGGATCACGACACCCCACGCCGCTCCGGGTGTATCGACTCCCCCCAGCCATTGCGGCTGCTGCGGGTCTTGAATATCGATGATCTGTAGCCCGGCGTACCAGTCAGCAAGATAGAGTAGATTGCCTTCCAGGAAGATGCCGCGTGCATTTCCAGGGGTCGCCAGTTGGCCTAGCACGCGGGGTTGGTGCGGGTCACTGATATCGAGGATATGCAGGCCATCATCGAAGAAGGCGACGTAGGCGATATCACCCCGCACAACAATATCTTCTGCGAAACCACCGGGTTGATATTGGGCAATCTGCTGGGGTTGGCTGGGGTTGCTGACATCAAAAATCAATACACCACTCTGGTCATCTGTTACCAGTGCGGCATTTTTGTAGGCCTGAATTGACCACACTTTTTGCGGTGTGTCGTGGCTGCCGACGATGTAGGCCTGTTCCGGCTCGCTAATATCTAATAGATGAAACCCCCCCCGATGGTCAGCCAGATAGAGCAGGTTACCCATGCGATCCATGGTATAGGCCAGACCGTGAGTGGGCACTTCATGCACGACCTTTAATGTGTTGAGGTCGATCACCTGCAGGCCATGGTCGTCATCACCCAGATAGAGGTAGTGACCATCCAACCACACCCCCTTGGCCGAACCGGGGGTGTGCAAATTGCCACTGTGTCGGGGGGCTTCAGGGTTGCTGATGTCATAGAGGTGCAGGCCAGAGAACCAATCCGCCACATAGAGGGTGTTATCATGCAGTTGCACACGCCGACTGCCCCCCAGGTTAATACCGGAGTGATTAAGGATCGGCAGGGTTGCCTGAGCCATATCAAGCTGCTGCAACTCAAGTCCGCTGATCAGCCAGGCGCTGTTTTTATACAGTGTAAACGGGCCGCTGTGGGGCACAGTAAAGCTGCTGCGCCAGATCGGTCGTCTTGGGGTGCGGGTATCAACAATATGAAAAACACCCTGTTGATTGCGCAGCAGTGTGAAAAACTCACCCGCCACCAGTGTCGTGGCGCTGCCAAACTTATTATTGCTGGCAAGCCAGCGGGGGCGGTGCGGCTCTTGAATGTCGAGCAGGGTAAAACCCATCTCTCCAGCCAAGAACAGTTGTTGGCCAATAATTTGAAGATCTTCCACCGCACCGGCAATACTTAGCTGTCCGAGCAGGTTATGCTCCCCTGATGGCTGTAGCCCGATAATGGCTACGCCACTGGCGGTGGCAAGGTAGCAGAGGTCAGCAGTGCAGTCGATTGCTTTAAATGGGGTGTCGAAGGTGTAGTGTTGTACGCCGGATTCATGGAGCAGAGAGAGTTTTCCACTAGAGGCGGCTGCAAAGTGAGCGCCAAGGTGGTCGATGGTGTGAGTGAGCGCCCACTGCTGGCTTAACTTTAACTGGCCTTGAGCCGTCTCGATGCGATAGAGCTGTTGAGCTGCATCAGCAAGTAATAGGGTAGCGCCGCTCTGGGCAAGGTGCTGGATCACGTTAGGCAGCGCCAGCTGGCTGATCAGTTGCTGTTGATGTTGCAGTTTGAGTACATTTCCCTCTGCAATCAATAGCTGGCCGTTGGCTAGCATCATCAGCGCATTGGCTTGGGATGAGAGAGTTTGTTGGTATTCAACAGTAATAGGGCTGGGGCGAATGGCCACCTCACCGTCAGCATGGGCTCTATCTAACTGCAATACCAAGGTGGCGGGTTTGCTGGGGTCGAGTTGCTGAGGTTCGATACTCTGAATTTGTGGCAAGGCGTTGCAGCCTGCCAGCAGCAGGAGTGACAAGGTCATAAAGAGGCGCATGTGGTATCTCATGTAGGCAGGTTTTACGGTTGCAGAGCGCTGCTATTGATCAAAGATCGGTAATCCGCTGGCCCTTTTTAATTTTATAGGGCTTCATTTTTTCGGCCAGTTTTCGTGCCCGGTTGAACTCGATACGCTCTGGTACAAAGTAGGCACCACGGAACTCACCATCAATAAACTTGGCAAGGATAAAGTTGGTCTGGCCCGCTGCAAAGTTGAAGGTCTCTTCACCGGCTAGCTGCCGAGGCTCCTTGATCGGCCCATAAAGATCAAGTGATAAAAAGCGGATCGTACCCTCTGTGGGCTTTATGCGCAGCATGATGTATTCACTATATGAAAGCTTTCCCAAGTCGTAACCGTTAATATCGATCTTGATCGGTTGGTCAGGAAAACCGGTGGGATATCGCGGCCTCTCCCGAAGGATATAGATGGTTGAGTACTCCTGATCCAGGTTGGGTTGCAGTATCGGGCTATCTTCAATCACATGGGTGCCGGTGCAGCCGCTAAGGCTCAGCACAAAAAAGGTGCTGACCAGGGTGATGAGTGCTGATTTAAACATGCGGTACTCCTCGTGTGAGACCTTTGCCCGAACCCCGATAGGCGCGCTATATGGTGCGTAAGAATTGGTTTTACTGTCAAATTAAAACTTATGCAGTATGCGCCTTTCTACCCGCGATTCGAGAGTTGAATAATTTTGTTAAAAAATCATTATTGACTACTGAGGGATTGTGCCACGGTTGTCGCCTCAATGATATTATTTAACCGTTTCCCCCAATGCCTGTAGGTCAGCATGGTAGGAGGATCTCACCATGGGCCCGCTGGCAACGCTGCTGAAACCGATGGCTCGCGCATACTCTGCGAGCTGCTCAAACTCTTCCGGTGTGACATAGCGCTCGACGGGCAGATGGTGCTGGCTTGGCTGCAGATACTGTCCGAGGGTGAGCATCTCCACCTTATGGCTACGCAGCGCCTGTAGCAGCCGCTTGACCTCTGCAATCTCCTCGCCCAGCCCCAGCATGATACCCGATTTAGTGGCAACCTCGGGGCAAGCTGTTTTGTAACGCTCCAACAGCTTGAGTGACCATGCGTAATCGGCACCGGGGCGGGCTTTTTTGTAGAGCCTGGGTACCGTCTCCAGATTGTGGTTAAAAACATCCGGTGGGGTGGCTTTTAGCTGCTCTAGGGCGACCTCCATTCGGCCACGGAAGTCGGGGACCAGCGTTTCAATACGGGTGGTGGGCGACGCTTTGCGAATCGCACCGATACATTTTGAAAAATGTTCGGCGCCACCATCACGCAGGTCATCACGATCAACTGAAGTGACCACAACGTAGTTGAGTCCCATGGCGGCAACCGCTTCAGCTAGGTGTGATGGCTCATCCAGATCCAGTGGCTCGGGTTTACCATGTGCCACATCACAAAATGGGCAGCGGCGAGTGCAGATACCCCCCATAACCATAAAAGTAGCCGTACCATGGTGAAAACACTCACCCAGATTGGGGCAGGCGGCCTCTTCACAAACGGAGAATAATTTCTGCTCTCGCAGGATGCCTTTGATGCGCTTCACCTCTGGTGAGGTGGGGGCAATGGCCTTAATCCAGCGGGGCTTTTTCAGTGGAATTTTAGCCGGCACTACCTTAATCGGGATCCGTGATACCTTCGATTCACCTTTCAGTTCACGCAGTGAGCGGCGCGCTTTTTCCTGTTCATCAATCGACTTCATGGCTTCTTTTCCAATACGGGCAACGCTGTTTCAATCTGAATTTCGCCAGCCAGTTGCAGCGTCTGGCAGAGCTTGTGACACAATTTATCGGCCACCACCGCCAAGGTCTCATCGACCCCTAAAGTCGTCAATTGCGTTACCGCCA
Organism: Gammaproteobacteria bacterium; assembly: GCA_021647245.1. Lineage (NCBI taxonomy): Bacteria > Pseudomonadati > Pseudomonadota > Gammaproteobacteria > Gammaproteobacteria bacterium. The sequence continues at coordinate 35,192 of JAKIVC010000004.1, read as the reverse complement.
TTCCGGCATGACCACAGGGGTTGATATTGGCGAAAGGGGTGAGGTCCATATTAACATTCAGGCTCAAGCCGTGATAGCTACAGTGGCGGCGTATGCGCAATCCAAGAGCCGCAATTTTTGCCTGCTTTACATAAACTCCGGGGGCATCTGCTCGGGCGTGGGCTGCAATGTTGTACTCTGCAAGCAGCGCGATAATTGACTCTTCGATGGCGGTGACCAGGTGGCGTACTCCCCAGTCGTGACGTTTTAGATCGAAGAGTAGGTAGATGATCAGTTGGCCCGGGCCGTGGTAGGTCACTTGTCCGCCACGGTCACTCGCGACCACCGGAATATGGGTGGCGTTGAGGATGTGCTCTTTTTTGCCATTTAGTCCCAGTGTATAGACTGCCGGGTGCTCAACAACCCACAGCTCATCGCAACTTGTGGCGGTGCGTTGATCAGTGTAGCGCTGCATCGCCTGCCAAACGAGCGGGTAGGGTTGTTGTGCCAGGTGGCGGATAATCAGTTGGCTCATCAGAAGAGTTTAAAGCACCATCTTGATGCGGCTACAGGCCGTGAGTTCCATGTAGATGGCATCCAGCTGTACTTTGCTGGTGGCGGTAAAGGTGACGGTAACTGATTGAAACTTTCCACCACTGCTGGTGCGGTTGCTAACCGCGCCTTCTGGCAAGTCTGATACATGCTTGCGAATAATAGTGACAACGTGGCTATCAAAATCATCCGCCGCTTCACCCATCACTTTAATGGGAAATTCACAGGGAAATTCAAACAGAGTTTCTTGATCAGACATTATATTTTACCGTGATGCTGGCTGGCGCAGCTGTTTTTTAAAGGTTTGATAGTCACTATAAATACGTGACCAGAGTGGGCCAGGCCTGCCCTTTCCGACGGGGTGACCGTCCAGCTGCGTCACCGCCAGGATTTCCCGGGTAGAGCTGGTCACCCAGATTTCACTGGCTTCGCGTAGTTGCTGATCGCTGATTTGAGCCTCGCGGCTATTCAGACCGTGCTGTTGCGTCAGCTCCAGCACCACATCGCGAGTAATGCCAGGAAGCAGCTCTGCACTCTTAGGTGGGGTCAAAATCTCATCTTTCAAGACAATAAACACGTTACTGGCAGCCCCTTCGGTAAGATAGCCCTCTTTCAGCAGAATCGCTTCCGCAGCACCCGCTTCAACCGCTTGTTGGCGTAGCAGAATATTGGGTAGCAGGCTGATGGCTTTAATATGGCACTGTTTCCAGCGGGTATCTTCAAGGGTGATGGCTGAGATACCCTGGGCGTAGGTTTCATCACTGGGTTTGGTGATGGGTGTCGCGGCGACAAAAACCGTAGGATGAGACTCTTGCGGAAAGGCGTGCTCACGACGCGGTGCGCTGCCACGGGTGATTTGCAGGTAGATGGAGTAGTCTGTTTCGTTGGCGTGATTGGCATCCAGCAGCTGTTTAAGCAGCTGTCGCCACTGGGCGCTACTGTGAGGGTTGCCGATGCGGACACCCTTTAGGCTGTTTTGCAGCCGCGCAAGGTGTTCGTCAAGGTGGAAAAAGTTACCCGCATAGGCTGGGATCACCTCATAAACACCATCACCAAACAGAAAGCCTCGGTCAGTGACCGGTATTTTAGCTTGCTCTTCAGGCAGTAGCTGCCCATTCAGGTGGACGATACCCATCTATTCAAACATCAACTTAACTTGGTCTATCAGTGATTTCACCACGCCCCCTTCGGCCACTGAGCTTAATGCCTGCAACGGCCTTTCGGCGACGATAGTATCTTGTAGTTTAACGACAACCGTGCCCACACGATTGCCTTGCTGTTGCGGTGCCATGATTTTGCTATTAATCTGCATTGATGCTTGCAGTTTGTCATATTGGCCCCGTGGAATAGTCACGTAGAGGTCGTCGGTTACGCCCACCGAGAGCTGGTCACTCTCACCTTTCCAGATGCGTATATTTTGCAGGGATTGTTCGGCACTATACAGCTTATGCGTTTCAAAAAAGCGGAAGCCGTAGGTGAGCAACTTCTGGCTTTCATCGGTGCGCGAGTTGTCGCTCTTGGTGCCCATGACCACCGAGATTAAACGCATGCCATTCTGCTCACCGGAGGCAACGAGACAGTAGCCCGCTGCTTCAGTATGGCCGGTTTTAATGCCATCAACAGACTTGTTGCGCCACAGCAGTTTGTTGCGGTTATATTGTGAAATACCATTGTATTCATATGATTTTTCGGCGTACCAGCTGTAGAACTCAGCACCATCACGAATCAGTGCCTGACCCAGCAGAGCCATATCATGGGCAGTGGTGTAGTGGTTAGGATCAGGCATACCCGTGCTGTTGACGAAATGGGTGCTCTGCATGCCAAGGCGCTGTGCGTGGGCATTCATCAGCTCGGCGAAAGCGGCTTCGCTGCCAGCAATATGCTCTGCCAACGCCACGGTGGCATCATTTCCCGATTGGATGATGACCCCCCTTAAAAGCTTTTCGACCGTAACAAACTTGCCCACCTCTACAAACATACGCGAGCCTTCCATGCGCCACGCTTTTTCACTTATTCGAACCGGGTCACTCAAATTCATGCGCCCTTGCAAAAGCTCCTGCTCAATAATGTAGGCGCTCATCATTTTTGTGAGACTGGCAGGCTCTACCCTCTCATCGGAGTTGTACTCGGCAATGACGTGGCCACTATTGAAGTCCATCAGATAGTAGGAGCTGGCATTTACTTTGGGAGCACTGGGGATCATTGCCGGCGCAGCAGCGAGCTGGCTGGCAAACAGAAGTAAGGTGAGGGTCAATAAAATGTGCATGGCAGGATTCTATAGTGGGGCGTTAGCCGTTTTATCTTCTGTGGTGTCAAGATCAGAAAAATGAATGAGTGCAATTGTACCGCCAAAGCGGCGTTTTATTTAGTCAATAAAGCTAAAATTAGAGCCATAGCATAACCATTTTAAGATCAATCAACAACGATATAGGGTTTTTCAAAGCCCATCTGCTTAAGTTGTGTGGCCAACTGCTCGGCATCACTCCGGGCTGCCAGCGGGCCAACTCTGAGACGATAGAAGGGCCTGCCTTCATTGGGTTGGTGAATGACCACATTGTTGATCTCTGAATCAAGCAGGCGCTCCAACATACGCTGCATATTGTCGCGTTCGCCAAAAGAGCCCAACTGTAGGTAGATCTGTGGTGTGGCATTGCTGCCTGGCGACGGCGCTATTTTTTCCATTTTACTCACCGCGAAGGGTGCCGCTAGCGGTACCGCCTTGATGGTCACATTGTGCTCATCAGCGGTAGGCACAATGGTACGCACCTCTACATTGCCGGTGCCTGTTTGGTCAATACCCAGCTTGATGGCCGCTGCATAGGAAAGATCAATTATGCGGCCCTCTTTAAAAGGACCACGATCATTGATTTTGACAATGATTTTATGGCCATTATCGAGATTGGTCACTTCAGCGTAGGTGGGCAGCGGCAGGTGCTTGTGGGCTGCGGTCATTTTATACATATCGTAGGTTTCACCGCTGGAGGTGCGCCTGCCGTGGAATTTGGTGCCGTACCAAGAGGCGATACCCCGTTCCACGTGGCCTTTTGCACTCTCCAGTACCGAGTAGCTCTTTCCAAACACCTCATAAGAGGCGGGATTGCCATATTTGCTATAGGGTTCATATTTGGGCAGTGCATCGGGGATTTTTGAGACATCCACATCACCTTCTGGTGCGGCATCCTGCTCCTCAATGAGGGGGGATCCCGCACAACCACTGAGCAGTGTGACAAAGATCAGGAGAATAAGTTTCTGTTGCATATTATTACCTAAGCCGGAAGCAGCTTTCTATGGGTGTGAATGGACATTAAAATACCAAATCCAGCCATAATCGTCACCATTGAGGTGCCGCCATAACTGACTAATGGCAGCGGAATACCCACCACTGGCAGTAACCCTGAAACCATGCCAATGTTAACGAAAATGTAGATAAAAAAGGTAAAAATCAAGCTACCAACAACCAATTGGCCGTAGGTATCTTGCGCCTGGGCGGCAATTTGCAGGCCGCGCAGGATAATAAACATGTAGATTGCCAGTAGTGCGATGATGCCGACAAAGCCAAACTCTTCGGCAAAAACTGCAAAAATAAAATCGGTATGGCGTTCGGGCAGGAAATCGAGCTGTGACTGGGTACCATTAAACCACCCCTTGCCATAGAGCCCACCGGAACCAATAGCAATTTTTGACTGGATAATATGGTAGCCCGCACCCAACGGATCACTCTCCGGATTAAAGAGCGTCAGTACGCGCTGGCGCTGATAGTCATGCATCACAAAAAACCACATGATGGGGGCGAACAGTGACAGCGTGCCGATGGAGATGAAAATATGCTTGCTTGATATGCCACTGAGTAACAGTACAAAAACACCCGCACTTGCGATGAGCAGTGATGTACCAAGATCTGGCTGTTGAATAATCAAAATAACGGGAATCACTATAAACAGCAGTGCTACCCCCAGTTGGCGTTTACCACATGGCAGCGGTTTTTGATGTAGATACCAGGCCACCATCATTGGCACCACCAACTTCATCATCTCAGAGGGTTGGAACTTGAAAAACCCCAAATCAAGCCAGCGCTGTGCCCCTTTACCGGTATGGCCAAACAGCAGCACACCGATAAGCAGTAGTAAGCCAATGCCAAATAGCCAAGGTGTCCAGCGCAGTAAGTTGATGGGGGAAACCTGTGCTAAGGCAACCATCACAGCAAACCCTAGCCCCAGACGAGTAGCCTGCCGCTGCAACATGCCCATATCCTCACCACTGGCACTGTAGAGGATCATCAATCCGGCAAGGGAGAGCACGAGCAAGCCCAGCAGCATCGGGATATCAAGGTGGATAAACTGCCCACCGCGGGTGCTGCTCTCCTGTGTATGACTGAGGTCTGATAACTTCATGGCTGCTTTCCAAAGTAGACATCCATCACAGCACGCGCCACGGGGGCGGCAACGGCCCCACCACTACCACCATTTTCAACAATAACCGCAACGGCAATTTCTGGCTTATCGATGGGAGCAAAGCCAATAAACAGTGCATGGTCATGTAATTTTTTGCTAATCTTCTCCACATCATACTCCTCATCTTGAGCGATGCCGAATACCTGTGCAGTGCCTGTTTTACCGGCAATGACGAATGTTTCACTGTGAATGCCGCGTGCGGTACCCCGTGGCGAGTTAACCACCTTTTTCATTGCATCAATCATATAGGCCCAGTTTTCCGAATTGTGTACCGTGACCTGGTGAGCCTGTTTTATAGTTTGTGCTTGTAGTGTGCCGCTAAGTACATCTTCTATCTGTAATAAAAGCTGTGGGTACATGCGTTTACCCCCCATAGCTAAAGTGCCTGTGGCTACCGCTAATTGCAGTGGTGTCGTCAAATTAAAGCCTTGGCCAATACTCGATATCAGGGTTTCACCCAAGTACCAACGCTCACCTTTGATGCGCTTTTTCCACTCGGATGAGGGGACTAAACCGCTGGATTCGCCGCCTAAGTCGATGCCGGTGCGCTGGTTGAAACCAAACTGAACTAGGAAGTCATACATCTGGTCAATTGACATTTTCATCGCCAGTTCATAAAAATAGACATCGCAGGACTCTACAATCGCTTTTTGCATATCCGTGCGGCCATGGCCCTGTTTTTTCCAGTCACGGTAGCGCCGCTCATTCCCTGGTAGCGTCATCCAGCCGTGACAATTAGTGTGGTCACGTTCATCAAGCAGCCCCAGCTCCATTGCCCCTAGGCCGGTAAACGGCTTCAGAGTAGAGCCAGGTGGGTACCTTCCCTGTAGAAAACGGTTAAAAAGTGGCTGCTCTTTTGACTGCGACAGGCTTTTGTAACGTGTACTGTTAATGCCATTCACAAACCAGTTGGGATCATATTCCGGGGTGCTGATCATCGCCAGCACCTGGCCATTGCGTGGATCAAGAGCAACCACCGCACCATTCTCTCCATTCATCGCGTTTTTGGCGGCGCGCTGCATGTCGATATCGAGACTGAGGTAGATATTATCCCCAGGCACCGGTGGAACGTTCTCCAGCGTCCGCAGGGTGCGACCACGGGAGTTGCTCTCTACCCGTTTGTAGCCAACGGTACCATGCAGTAGCTTTTCATAGGATTTCTCAATCCCGGCTTTACCGATGTAATCGGTGCCGGCATATTGTGCATGATCAAGTTGCGCCAGCTCACGCTCACTAATGCGCCCCACATAGCCAAGGGCATGTACGGATAGCTCATTAAACGGGTAATGGCGCATCAAGCGAGCCTCAACATCTACCCCCGGGAATTGGTGTCGATCAACCGCTAAACGAGCAACCTCTTCATCACTGAGCCGAAAGCGCAGTGGAATAGAGTGAAAGCGTCGACTCCGTTTTCGCTGCTTTTCAAAGCGCTGGATATCGAACTCGCTGATCTCCACAATTGCGGCAAGACGAGCCACCGTTCGCTCTATATCATCGACCCGCTCGGGGGTGATCACCAAGGTGTAACTGGGTATATTTTCAGCCAGAACACGCCCTTGACGATCATAGATCAGCCCACGAATAGGGGGTTCTGGCAGTAAGCGCAGGCGGTTTTTTTCTGAGAGCGTAGTGAAGTGCTGGTGACTCTCTAGTTGCAGGTAAGCCATGCGGCTAATCAATAGTGACAACAAAATAAGCACACAGAGCAGACCCAGCACAACGCGAAGGGTAAAAAGCCTCGCCTCTTTCTTGTGGTCTTTAATAGCGTTATGCATATGGCGGGGGCTTATCGAACGCGGTAAAAGCGTCGTATTCGACGCAGCAATATGAACAGTGGTGGCCACAACAGTAGCGTGGTAATGCTGGGCAGCCACCCGACAACCCCACCCGTTGGCCGGTCGATAACACCATTGATCCAAACGCCGATCAGCTGGCAGAGTAGCGCCAGCAGCAGCACGGTAACGGCTTGTTGCCACACCGGAAAGAGGCGGATACGTTTGTGTAATTTTACAACGATAAAGGCAACCAGCGCCAGCTCCAGCGCATGCTGACCCAGCAATGACCCGGTGGCGACATCCAGGGTGATACCGGCGACCCAGCCAACAATAACCCCCACGCGCTCAGGGATTGCCAAGCACCAGTAGACCAGCACAATCATTACCCACTCCGGACGCAGTAACTCAAGCCAGCTAGGAAGTGGCAACAGCGTTAGAATTAATGCAAACAGAAAGGTGGCGATGATCACCCAGCCGTTATGGGGTGAAAATGCGTTCATGGCTGCTCCCCAGCGGTATAATCAGCCTCGCTCTTCCAGACAATCAGCACCTCTCTAATCCGTTCAAGTGCCGCTGCCGGGTGAGCTTTAACTACCGCATAAGGCTGGCTTGGATCAATGCTGATCTCGGTGATATGAGCCACTGGGTAGCCCGACGGAAAGCGGCCACCCAGCCCGGAGGTGACGAGCAGGTCACCCATTTGGATGTCGGCGTTGTTGGGGATATGGGTAAGCTCCAGGCCATTGCTGATCTCACCGGTGCCCATGGCTATGGCGCGCATACCGGTGCGATTAACCTGTACTGGAATCGCATGGGAGGGGTCGGTGATCATCATGGCACGACTGGAAAACTGCCCTACTTCAACCACCTGACCCACCACACCATCGGAGTCGAGCAGTGGCTGTCCGGCAAACAGGTTGTCACCGCCCCCTTTATTGATCACAATCTGGCGACTGAAAGGGTCCAGGTCGACCGCGATGAGCTCACTGATCATCACCCGCTCAGCAATATTTTGGGTCGACTCCATCAGTACCCGTAAGCGAATGTTCTCTCTCTCGAGGGCGTAGAGCTTTTGTAGTTGCGCTTTGAGCAGCAGGTGTTCAGTTTTAAAGTTGTTGTTCTCTTTGATTAGGCGCTCTCTGCTTACAAAAGTATCAGAGGCCCACTGGGTGGTTGCAAAGGGGATGTTAACGATATATTGGACGGGATAGAGTGCGGTGGCGATACCCGCACGGATATCATCAAGGTGGTTATAGCGGTGATCCAAAATCATAAACAGCAGTGAGAGCAGCACAAAGAAGGCTGCACGCAGTGTTGAAGATGGCCCTTCTGTAAATATGGTTTTTATGTGGCTACCCCAGAAAAAACGCTCTCAACGAAAACATTGGGTTTGGCTCTGCACGTTCAGGTTTGCTCAAGTATTTCTAAAAGAAAAAAGGGCATTGATATGCCCTCCTCTGCAATCTTCCTATTCGTAAGAAAATACATTCCAGCCTCGTTCGTCGATCATCTCCAGTGCTTTACCGCCACCGCGCGCCACACAGGTGAGAGGGTCATCTGCAATAATCACCGGCAGGCCGGTCTCCTCGGAGAGCAGACGGTCAATATCACGCAAGAGCGCGCCACCACCGGTCAATACCATGCCACGCTCAGCCACATCGGAGCCTAACTCGGGAGGCGTCTGTTCTAACGCTGCCTTTACCCCACTGACAATGGCAGAAAGTGGCTCCTGTAGCGCTTCGAGGATTTCGTTACTGTTGAGGGTGAAGCTGCGAGGAATACCCTCTGCCAGGTTACGTCCCCGCACTTCAATCTCCTGAACCTCTTCACCCGGGAAACCGGAACCCACCTCATGCTTGATACGCTCGGCGGTCGCTTCGCCAATTAATGTGCCGTAATTGCGGCGTACATAGTTGACAATCGCATCATCAAAACGGTCACCCCCTATTCGAATGGAAGAGGAGTAGACAATGCCCGACAACGAAATAACGGCCACCTCAGTGGTGCCACCGCCAATATCAACCACCATGCAGCCGCGAGCCTCGTTCACCGGCATACCCGCGCCAATGGCGGCAGCCATAGGCTCTTCGATCAGGTAAACCTCACGAGCACCGGCACCCATGGCAGACTCCTTGATTGCACGGCGCTCAACCTGAGTAGAGCCGCAAGGCACACAAATCAACACCCGAGGGCTGGGGCGGAAAAATTTAAATTTTTCGTCATGGGCTTTATGGATAAAGTGCTGGAGCATTTTTTCGGTGACGGTAAAATCGGCGATCACCCCGTCTTTCAGTGGGCGGATGGCCACAATGTTTGCGGGGGTGCGCCCCAACATCTGCTTCGCCTCGAGACCGACCGCTTCAATCGATTTAGGGCCGCCAGCACCACGGTCCTGACGTATCGCCACAACCGACGGTTCGTCGAGAATAATGCCCTGTCCTTTTACATAGATCAGAGTATTTGCCGTCCCCAGGTCGATGGAGAGGTCATTGGAAAACATGCCGCGCAGAGAACCAAACATAAGCTTTATTTATCGCCACTTCTTATTAATAGGTAAAAATCTGGCCTAGTGTATCTGTGCTCAGGGCTTTGGGCAAGCTGCCAACTGTGATAACTTTAGCACTTTAGAACAATAATTCCCCCTGGAGCTGGACAATGTCATTAGAAAAAGCGGACGTTGAAAAAATTGCCCACTTGGCGCGACTGCAAATTGAAGCGCAGGAGATTCCTGAATACGCCCGCAACCTCAGTGCAATCTTATCGCTGGTGGAGCAGATGAGCTGCGTCGATACCACCGGCATTACGCCCATGGCTCATCCGCTGGACGTTGCTCAGCGCCTGCGTGCTGATGTGGTCACCGAGGGCAACCAGCGCGAAAAATTCCTGGCGATTGCCCCGGCCACTGAAAATAGCCTGTTTTTAGTGCCCAAGGTTATTGAGTAACACCACAGCATCAATTGAGCCCCTGAACATACCCACCCGGATAGCTCATGGAATATCCGGGCTAACACTTGTTTATGGCCTCCTCATCAAAACCCGTACACAATAGAATCGAAGCGACTATGCACAATAAAACTCTCTCTGAACTGGCGCAGGGCCTGCGTGATAAAGCATTCTCCAGCGTTGAATTGACACAGTATTATCTGGATCGCATTCAACAACATGATGGTGATTTAAATAGTTTCATAACCGTTACCCCTGAGCGGGCGTTGGCACAAGCCGCATCGGCAGATGCGCTATTGGCTGCTGGCAAAGGAGAGGCGCTCACGGGTATTCCACTGGCGCAGAAGGATATTTTTTGTACCGATGGCGTGCGTACCAGCTGTGGCTCCAAAATGCTGGACAACTTCATTGCGCCATATAATGCCACGGTGATTGAAAAGTTTAATCGTGCCGGTAGTGTGATGCTGGGCAAAACCAACATGGATGAGTTTGCCATGGGCTCATCGAATGAGACCAGCTTTTACGGAGCGGTAAAAAATCCGTGGGATTTACAGGCGGTGCCCGGCGGCTCCTCGGGCGGCTCAGCCGCGTGTGTGGCGGCGCGCATCGCACCCGCCTCAACGGGCACTGACACCGGTGGCTCAATCCGCCAGCCCGCCGCCCTGTGTGGCATTACCGGCCTTAAGCCAACCTATGGACGTATCTCCCGCTACGGCATGATCGCCTTTGCCTCAAGCCTGGATCAAGCAGGCCCCATGACCCGCAGCGCACAAGATGCCGCCATCATGTTGAATACCATGGCGGGCTTTGATGCGCGGGACTCCACCTGCCTGGATAAGCCGGTACCCGACTATACTGCCAATCTGAACAATAGCCTGCAAGGGCTTAAAATCGGTCTGCCCAAAGAGTATTTTGCTGAAGGCTTGGATAGCGCAATGGCCACAGCCATTGACGCGGCTATCAAGGAGTACCAAAAGCTGGGGGCAACGATCAAAGAGATCAGCTTGCCCAATACCCCTCTTGCGGTGCCGACCTACTATGTAATCGCCCCCGCTGAGTGCTCATCCAATCTTTCACGGATGGATGGCGTGCGTTTTGGTTATCGCTGTGAAAATCCGCTCGATTTGGAAGATCTCTATAAACGCTCCCGTGGCGAAGGTTTTGGTGAAGAGGTGAAACGTCGCATCATGATCGGTGCCTACGCCTTGTCTGCTGGCTATTACGATGCCTACTACCTCAAAGCACAACAGATTCGCCAGCTGATTTCAGATGACTTCAAAAAGGCCTTTACCGAGGTTGATGTCATTATGGGCCCAACCACACCGGAGCCTGCATTCAACTTGGGTGAAAAGGGGAGTGACCCCGTCAGCATGTATCTCTCTGATATCTACACTATTGCGGTCAATTTGGCAGGTTTGCCCGGCATGTCGGTTCCAGCCGGGAGGGTGAATAATCGCCCCGTTGGCTTGCAGATCATCGGCAACTATTTTGATGAAGCACGTCTGCTGAATGTGGCACACCAGTATCAGCAAGTGACAGAGTGGCACCGACAAGGGCCTGAAAAATATTTGTAACACACAGCACAATATAGTGTTGGCCGAACTAAATTAAAAAGCGGACGAGACCGTCCGGTAAAACCTAATGAGGTTATCTAAGTATGCAATGGGAAGCTGTTATCGGGTTAGAAATCCACGCCCAACTGGCAACCAAGAGTAAAATTTTTTCGGGTGCAAGCACCGCCTATGGCGCTGAACCGAATACCCAGGCGTGTGCGGTTGACCTGGGTTTTCCCGGTGTGCTGCCGGTGCTGAATGAAGAGGTCGTGCGTATGGCGGCAAAGTTTGGCCTGGCGATTAAAGCCGAGATTGCACCGCGCTCAGTATTTGCCCGTAAAAACTACTTTTATCCTGACCTGCCAAAAGGCTACCAGACCAGTCAATTTGACCTACCCACCGTGGGCAAGGGCAAACTGGATATCACCCTGAAAGATGGCACCATCAAACACATCGGCGTGACCCGCGCACACCTGGAAGAGGATGCTGGCAAATCACTGCATGAGGATTTTCACGGCATGACCGGCATTGACCTTAATCGTGCCGGTACGCCGCTACTGGAGATTGTCTCCGAGCCTGAGCTAAGCTCCGCCTATGAGGCGGTCGCCTACATGAAAAAATTGCACACCCTGGTGCGCTATTTGGAGATCTGTGATGGCAACATGCAGGAGGGCTCTTTCCGCTGTGATGCCAATGTCTCCGTGCGCCCAGTGGGGCAAGAGGCGCTGGGGACCCGTGCCGAGGTCAAAAACCTCAACTCGTTCCGCTTTATCGAACGTGCCATTAACCATGAAATTGAGCGTCAGATTGAGATCATCGAAGGCGGTGGCACTATTGTGCAAGAGACTCGCCTCTATGACTCTGATAAAGATGAGACCCGCTCAATGCGCTCCAAAGAGGAGGCGAACGACTACCGCTACTTCCCCTGCCCAGACCTGCTACCGGTGGTCATTGAGCAGAGCTATCTGGATGAAATTGCCAAAACCTTGCCAGAGCTTCCCGATGTTAAAAAGGCTCGCTTCATCGATGAAATTGGCCTTAAAGCAGATGCGGCAGAAGTGCTGGTCAGCAGCCGAGAGCTGGCCGACTACTTCGAAACGGTTGTAAAAGCTTCGGCGGCACAGGCAAAAATATGTGCTAACTGGGTGATTGTCGAGCTGGTGGGAGCCTTGAACAAAAATGGACTAGAGATCACCTCCAGCCCCGTCACAGCTGAGCAACTAGGCGGTTTGGTGAAGCGCATTGCGGATAACACCATCTCCGGTAAAATCGCCAAACAGGTGTTTGCTGCCATGTGGGCGGGCGAGGGTGATGCGGATGCCATTATCGAGGCAAAAGATCTCAAACAGAATACCGACTCCGGCGCAATTGAGGCGGTGATTGATGAGATTATTGCCAATCACCCACAACAAGCAGAAGAGCTACGGGGCGGCAAAGATAAAATGATGGGCTTCTTTGTCGGCCAAGTGATGAAAGCAACCCAGGGAAAAGCCAACCCGGCCCAAGTTAATCAACTGCTGAAAAAGAAGATTTTTGCGTAATGACACAAATTCCACCCTCCGAACGCGACAGCTTGCAGCGTTTCATCTTCGAAAATGCCCCGATCCGTGGTGAATTAGTACACCTCGATAGCAGCTGGCAAAAAATAGCCTCCCACCACGATTACCCTGTGCCGGTGCGCAAGCTATTGGGCGAGATGATGGCCGCAGCTGCGCTGCTGGTGTCAACACTGAAATTTGAAGGCACCTTGACCATCCAGTTTCAAGGAAGCGGCCCGATTAGCCTAATGGTCATGGAAGCTACTAATGAGCGCGCCATACGGGGTGTCGCAAAATGGCAAGGGGAGATTGCCGAGGGGAGCCTTAAGGCGTTGCTGGGTAACGGCACCCTCGCCATCACCATCGATCCGAAAAATCAGGGGGAGCGCTACCAGGGTATTGTTGAAATTTGCGGTGATACCCTGGCAGAGTCGCTGGAGCACTACCTCACCCACTCAGAACAGCTGGATACCCATATCTGGCTCACAGCAGATGACCAGCAGGCCAGTGGCATGTTGTTACAGCGTATGCCGGGTGACATGCGTGATGAAAATCAGCAAGATTGGGAGCGTGCGGTGGCGCTCGCCTCCACATTGAGTATGCATGAGCTGTTAACACTACCGGTAAGAGAGCTGCTACATCGTCTTTTTCATGAAGAGGAGTTGCGGCTGTTTGATGTGGAGCCACTCTGTTTCCGTTGCAGCTGCTCACACGAACGGGTGGCCGAAATGCTCAAAAGACTCGGCATCGACCAAGTTCGCTCCATTCTCGAAGAGGAGCCACACATTGAAGTCGATTGTGAGTTTTGTCACCAAAAGTACAGCTTCGATAAAGTCGATGCGGAAGAGCTGTTTGCTACTGAGGTGAAAATCCAGCCACCCAAGCAACAGCAGTAGAGCTGCCGAGTTCAGGCGCTCACAGCACCTTAAGGGTAAAGCCTTCATGGCATGTGTTGCAGCGCTGCAACAGGCTACTTAGCCGGCCTAGCAGCGCGGCTTTTTCACCCGCCTCAGCCAGAGCAGCTATCGCTTCAAGCTCACCGTGTAAAGCAAAATCCAGTTTGCGAAAATCAGAAGGTAGCTTAGCCATTAAGGTGATCGGGACTGCACGGTTTTGGTCACTACCCATCGCTTTGGCCGTCTCCGCTACCCTTGCCATATCATCTTCAGCAACACCCTGAGTAATACGTTGAATGGTGGTTAAAAAGAGCCGCATATCACTACGAATGAGCGAGACTTCGCCTGCGGTTAAGCTGATCGCTTGGCGGCCATCTGCTGCGGTAGTGGTGCTGCTGCCGATGAGGAATTTACCGATCAGTGCCAACAGGATGAACGATAAAATAAGCGTGAGAATTTGATAAGTACGGGCGTGTAACGGTTTCATGAGTAGTGCCTTGGTATTGAGACCTTTCGTGCAAAGGTCTCGTATTGATTTTAACAGCGTGGCCATTAGACTTAAGCGCTGATGCCACTGTGCCTTAAGAGTGCATCAATGCTTGGCTCTCGGCCTCGAAACTCTATAAACAGCGCCATGGGCTCTTTAGAGCCGCCTTGCTCGAGAATGGCACAGAGAAAGCGCTGGCCTGTTTCCGGATCAAAAATGCCATTCTCTTCAAACAGTGAAAAAGCATCGGAAGAGAGCACTTCTGCCCATTTATAGCTGTAATAACCTGCGGCGTAGCCACCTGCAAAGATATGCCCAAAACTGTGGGGAAAGCGGTTAAAGCTGGGTGGCTTGATAACAGCGACCTGTTGGCGCACCTCATCCAACAGCTCATAAATATTGGCTTCACCTTGTGGGTCATATTCGCGATACATGCGAAAATCAAATAGCGAAAACTCCAGTTGCCTGACCATCTGCATGCCGGATTGAAAGTTTCTGGCCGCAACCATCTTGTTATACAGTTCATCGGGAATTTTTTCACCGGTCTGGTAGTGAGCCGCAAACAGATCAAGCGCTTCACGCTGCCAACACCAATTTTCCAGGAACTGGCTGGGCAGCTCTACCGCATCCCAGGCAACCCCCGAGATACCAGAGATCGAAGGGTAGTCGACCTGGGTTAACATGTGGTGTAAGCCATGCCCGAACTCATGAAACAGCGTCAGCACTTCATCATGAGCAAGCAACGCCGGGTTGTCACCAATGGGGGGCGTAAAGTTACACACCAGATAGGCGACGGGGTGCTGTATACCATGGCGATCGCTACGGCGGCAGATACAGTCATCCATCCATGCACCTCCCCGCTTATGCGGACGGGCATAAAGGTCCAGATAGAACTGGCCACGCAGCTTGTCACTGGCATCACGGATTTCAAAAAACAGTACATCGGGGTGCCAGCAATCGACACCTTCTATTTGGCGGACTTTGATGCCAAACAAGCGATTAACGGTCTCAAACATTCCTGAAGTAACACGATTTGCCGGAAAATAGGGTTTTAGATCTTCCTGCGAAATAGCGTACTGGTGCTGGCGCAGTTTTTCACTGTAGTAGCTGATATCCCACGCCTCTAAATGATCGCTGCCATCGAGCTGAATGGCAAAATCACGCACTGTTTTCAGCTCTTTTTGGGCCATCGGTAGTGAGCGCTCGGCAAGGTCGTGCAGAAAGCCGATCACCTGGTCGGTATCTGCAGCCATTTTGGTGGCCAGTGAGTATTCAGCGTAGTTGTCG
Organism: Gammaproteobacteria bacterium; assembly: GCA_021647245.1. Lineage (NCBI taxonomy): Bacteria > Pseudomonadati > Pseudomonadota > Gammaproteobacteria > Gammaproteobacteria bacterium. The sequence continues at coordinate 19,731 of JAKIVC010000004.1, read as the reverse complement.
AAGCCCAACAGCTGTGCCATTTCATGACGCAGTGAGAGAATCTGCTCCATAATCGGGCCATTATCCCACTCCCCGGCATGAGGGCCCTGGTCGGAAGCACGTGTGACATAAGCGCTGTATACTTCCCGACGCAGTGCCCGGTCGTCGGCATAGGTTATCACCGGAAAGTAGTAGGGGAACTCCAATTTGATTAACCAGCCATCAAAACCGGCTTGCTCTGCCGCCTGTTTGGCGAGGTTGCGGGCACTTTCGGGTAGACCGGCAAGCCTGCTCTCATCACTGATTTTCAGACTCCAGCCATCGGTAGCATCCAGTAGATTCTGACTGAATTCGTTGCTGAGCTGTGACAGCGCTTGAACAATTAGCTTGTAGCGCTCACGCTTTTCAGGCGCCAGGTCGATGCCTGAGAGGCGAAAGTCACGCAGCGTATTGCTGATAATTTTACGCTGCGCTTCATTATGTTGGTCGCCCATCGCTTGCAGCTGTTTGAAGGCTTCGCAGAGACGTGGATTTTGTGCTACTTCGGTATTGTATTCACTGAATAGCGGCAGGCAGTCGCTGTAGACCTCATGTAACGCTTCGCTGTTAACCACCGAGTGCATATGGGCAATCGGTGACCAGGCGCGGCTAATTTGGTCATCCAGATCCTCCAAGGGTTGTGCCAAGTTTTCCCAGGTATAGCGGCTATTCTTATCAAGGAGCTGCTGAATTTGTTGACGCGCCTCACTCAGCAACTGCTCAATCGCGGGTTTAATGTGCTGTGGTTTAATTTGCGAGAAGGGTGGCAGCCCTTTTAGTGCTAAAATCGGGTTTTCCATAGTCATTCTACATCTCGGTTTTTTGCTAATCATAACAAAAAGGGTGGGAGGATGTATCTCGATAAGGAGTCACCATGAGCAAGCATTTTGATTTGATCGCTATTGGCGGGGGTAGTGGAGGGCTCTCCGTTGCTGAACGTGCGGCCAGCTATGGAGCTCAGTGCGCCATTGTAGAGTCGGACATGCTGGGGGGCACTTGCGTCAATGTCGGATGCGTACCCAAAAAAGTGATGTGGTATGCGGCTGATATGGCACACAGCTTGAGCAATGCGGCTGATTATGGCTTCTCTATTGAACAAAAAGGTTTCAACTGGGGAGCGCTGATCAAAGCGCGTGAAGGCTATGTCAAGGGCATTACCGATTGGTATGATGGCTATTTAAAAGACTCTAATGTGCAGCATATCTCTGGCCATGCCCGCTTTGTGGATAAGAGTACGCTGGAAATTGCTGGCGAGCACTATACGGCTGATCATATCGTGATTTCAACCGGTGGACGACCTACTGTGCCCACCGTTCCAGGTGCGGAGCATGGCATTACCTCAGATGGCTTTTTTGCCCTGACCGAACAGCCTAAGCGGGTCGCCATAGTGGGGGCCGGTTATATTGCTGTCGAGCTGGCGGGGTTGATTAATGCCCTGGGGAGTGAAGTATCACTAATTTTACGTCGCGAACATTTCCTCGGTAACTTTGATGCGATGTTGCGTGAAACCCTGATGGAGCAGATGGTGAATGATGGTGTAAATATCATCCCTCGCTTTTCAACTGAAGAGGTCTGTCAGCAGGCGGATGGCACGCTGACACTACACAGCACGGATGGCATCAGCCTGGCGGGTATTGATTGCCTGATCTGGGCTGTTGGCCGGACACCCAACACTGACCACATTAACCTTGAGGTAACCGGCATTGAACAGCAGAGCAGCGGCGTAATCAACACCGACGCTTATCAAAATACCAATGTGGAGGGACTCTACGCTATTGGTGATATTACGGGTCGTGCGCAGTTAACGCCAGTGGCAGTAGCGGCGGGTCGTCGTCTGGCGAATCGATTGTTTGACAATCAAACAGAGTGCCGCCTTGATTATGAAAATATCCCCACCGTGATGTTCAGCCACCCGCCCATTGGTACCGTTGGTTTAACCGAAGAGCAGGCGCGTCTGGAGCATGGCGAGGCGATGAAAGTTTATCAAACGCGTTTTACCCCAATGTCCCACGCATTTACCCAGCATAAGGTCGCGACCGCAATGAAGTTAATCTGCGTTGGTCCACAAGAGAAAATAGTGGGCATTCATATGATTGGGCCGGGCTGTGATGAGATGTTGCAAGGCTTTGCAGTAGCACTAAAAATGGGTGCCACAAAAGCTGATTTTGACAATACCGTAGCGATTCACCCCAGTAGTGCAGAAGAGTTGGTAACCATGAGGTAACACTGTAATGACAATTCGCTCCTTTAAAAATATTACCCCGACCGTTGCTGACAGCGCCTATGTGGATGAAGCTGCGGTGGTGATTGGTGATCTGCATATCGGCGAACAGAGTTCTGTCTGGCCAGGTACGGTGATTCGAGGGGATGTCAACTACATCCGCATCGGTAGTTGTACAAATATTCAGGATGGTTCGGTACTGCATGTCACCGCAACCAGTGACGATCATCCCAAGGGTTTTCCACTGATCATTGGTAATGATGTTACCGTGGGACACGGGGCGATTTTGCACGCTTGCACCATTGAGGATGCTTGTTTGGTCGGTATGGGGGCAACCATTCTGGATGGTGCTATACTCAGAAAAAATACCCTGCTGGCAGCAGGGAGTTTAGTACCCCCCGGAAAAGAGCTGGAAGGGGGCTACTTGTGGATGGGAAGTCCGGCTAAAAAAGTACGCCCTTTGTCAGAGAAGGAGATGCAGTTTTTTTGTCAATCAAGCAAAAAATATGCTCTATTGTCAGCTCAATACAAAGGAAGCAGGTGACTATTCAGCGTACTTTCGCACACAAAGAGAGAGCATATAGGGCGTATGTGACCGGTTGAGTGCGAAAATAACCAAGCGTTGGGGTAACAGAAGAATACGCTGAGTAGTTACAGAAACGGCAGCTAAACCACGGCGAGGGATTGGGATTATATTATGCAAATTTTTATTGGTAACATTCCTAAAACACGGAGCAGTTATGAATTGCATCAATTTATAAAAGAGATATTCAAAAAACGTAGATCAGCTTTTAAGTTCTGGATGAGATCACCGGATTACCTGAGTTTCAACGTTATCGACAAGACCGTTGATGGTGATATTTATCGTTATGCTATTGCACATATAGAGCCGTCAGCGATTGCAAGTGAGAGCATTGAACTGCTCGATCAGCAGTTTTTCGGAGGGAATCCACTGGATGTAAGGGAGTATCGCAGTCGTAGCTACATGAATGAACGTCGTGCCATTGACTGGAGAGAGCAGAGTTGGAGCGGGGCTGAGCGTCGCTCTGATGAACGCCGAAAAGCTGGCTGATCAAGCGATAAGCATATCACTCTGCATGAGGGTCATGACTTATTCAGCAGCTCCTTAAGTAGCGTCACGAATGCGAACCACGATATCGATACCGGCCAACTCCATGCCCTCGGGCATTATTGGGCTAGCTTTTAGTACCAGATCACCTCTCTTAATATCCGATATTTCACCACTCTCTTCATTATAAAAATGGAAATGGGGCGTGGTGGTAGAGTCGTAGAAAACCTTGCTGGGATCAACGATCACTTCGCGTATCAAGCCCGTACTCACAAACAGGTTAAGTGTGTTGTAGATAGTTGCCTTGGAAACCTGGATCCTCTTGCGGTTCACCTCTTCCAATACCTGTTCGGCTGATAGATGGCGCGGCTGGCTACAGAGCACCTGTGCGATGCAAATACGCTGCTGAGTGGGGCCAATGTTATATTTCACCAGTAATTCGCAGATTTCATTAATAGATTTCAGCATTTCCATGGCAATAACCTTATTTAAAAACACAATAAAACAAGAGTAACCATCATAGACAGGGTGTTGTGCTGTGGCAAGCTCTGTCCGAAAACGATTAGGGCGCGTAACAGCGCGGGTTAATGATCGGGGGGACCCCCGTAATCAAATCAGATAATAGTCGGCAGGATGCAAGACTAATGGCCACACCATTACGAAAGTGGCCACTATTGATGTAGAGGCCCTTAATGGTTTTTAATTCGCCAATGGTGGGAATCCCCTCCGGGCTTCCTGGGCGTAGCCCGGCCCAATGGTGAACCACCTCATGCTCGGCGAGTGCGGGGGAGATCTCAATTGCAGCGGCTGCTAGCTCATCTTTCGTCTGTTGGTTGGTGCTTTTGTCAAAACCGGCATGCTCCAGGGTACTGCCCGCCAGCACTCGCCCATCACGGCGTGGAATAATATACCTTCCACGATAGAGGGTGATACGTTTAATAAGGCCTGGGGGTGTTTGAAATTGAATCATCTGCCCCCGTACCGGCGCTACTTCAAGGTGGTAATCAATAGTTTTAAGCAGCTCACTAGACCATGCGCCCGCTGCAACAACTACTTGGGGAGCGTAAAAGTTTTGCTGGCTGGAGACACCCATTACCTGGCCTTGCTCGATTAAAAACTGCTTGACTGGATGGTTTTCGAGTACCGTAACACCCACTTTCAGTGCCGCCTGGTAGAGGCTACTGATTAATCGAGGGTTGCGAACCTGCCCAACATCGGGCATCCACAGTGACTGACTGGGTGATGGGCCAAGGTTTGGCTCCAGTACTTTAAGTTGCTCTGCACTGACCGGTTGCAGTGCAACATTAAAGCGCTTAGCCCACTCGACCGCCTCTATCTGCTCCTCTTGATCAAGAATCAACAAGCCACTGTTGATTAATTGAGGGTCTGTGTCACTTTCGCGTTGTAATTGAGTAATGAGCTCGCCCCAATGTTGGCGGCTCCAGTTAACCAGCTCAGTGACCGCATCGGGGTAACGCCAAGGGTAGAGTGGTGAAAGTATGCCACCACCAGCCCAAGAGGATTCACGACCCAGTGATGCTTGCTCAAGTAGTGCAACCCGGCGGCCTTGCCTGGCAATAAAGTAAGCACTTAGTAACCCAATAAGGCCACCACCAATGACAATGCAGTCAAATTTATTATTTGAAGCGTTCATATTCATCTAAGGTTGCCCATCCAATTTTTGGTACCGCGCTGCCAGACCAGCGTAACCCTGTTGACTGCATTTTAGCCCGGCTAAGCGGTTGCTGTGGTGCAGAGCCACGGCGAGCGAATGGCCTGCCAAGCCGTTGTGAATCATGCCGGCATTAAAGGTATCGCCCGCCCCCAGGCTATCGACAATGCGGCTCTGCACAAAGGCGGGGGCATGAAGCACCTCTCCCTTTGGCTCAACGGCATAAGCGCCATCATCACCCCAAGCACAAACCAGCTGCGCGCAAGGTGCCAGCGGCTGCACTGCTTTCAATAAAGACTCAGCACTTTTGTGGCCACTCTCTTCAGCATAATGACGTGAAAAGAGCAGTAGGTCAGCGTAAGGAAAGAGTGCTTCGATACCCTCTCTCGGCTTTTCTATCTCCAGTGAACAGGGGAGTTGCGGTTGCTGCTGTTTTAGATGTCGAAGCATCTGATTGGTTTGATCAATTGCGCGCCCTTCAAAGTGTACCCACTGGTAGCGGCTTAAATCGCATCGAACGAAGTGGTTAAAGCTGAGTTCTGGTAAGTCACGGTAGTGAACAATAGTGCGGCTGCCATTTAGCCTATTCAGTATAATGTATGAGGTTGGTGTGGTGCCACCCCTCTCTACCTGACAGTGGCAGAGCGCTATGTCATCACGCGCCAGCGCTTGGCGAATAATCTGGCTGCCGGAGTCATCAGCCAAGACGCCGCACCAGTCACACTGCGCCCCTAGCTGGCGGAGTATCGCAAGACTATTGCTAACATTGCCGCCTCGGGATATTTTTTGCGCGCTCGCTCTAACTTCGCTATCTTCTGCTGGATATCCGTCAACATAGTTAATAATATCGAGGGTGGCAATACCTACCCCTAGAATATGGGCCATAGCTTCACTATCATCTGTATTTTACCGCGATTATATCACCCAGAAGCGGCCATTCGTTGGGATAATAGTGCAAATACTTGATAATCAAGGGGCATTGCCGATAATTGACAGAAATAGGGAGGCGGTATGATTAGAAGCAACGTTTTAACTCGGGCTATGACAATGAGCGCCCTGCTCTGTCTGTTGGGTTATACCAGCAGTGGGGGGCTCGTGTTGGCCAATTCAACAGCGGGCACTGTGATTGAGGTGACTGTCGATGCTGCGCCCGAAAAAAAAGCACTCGATAAACCGAGCAGCATCAATCAGCTCAACAAATCGCTGCGGATTGTTACCCCCGAAAAGATAAAAGCACTGGTAGATAGTGGCATCTACGCGGCAGAGAATGACGCCATTGGAATATTACAAAACCCAACCGAGGCGCTGTCCAACTTTCCAACCAACCGCCGCCACGAGATCGACTGGGTAAAGACTCTGGAAGCCGGGCTGATTGCCCCGCGAGCAAATGTTGATGGCAGTGAAGTGATGGAGCTGCTGGACCTGGATGTGTTGATGGAGCAAACGGCAGGTATGCCCTTTGTGACATTTCCTCACCTGACGCACACCAAGTGGCTATCGTGTGATAACTGTCATAGCAAAATTTTTGAACCGGTTAAAAATGGTAACCCTATTACAATGGGGAAGATACTAAGAGGTGAGTATTGCGGACGCTGTCACGACAGAGTCGCTTTTTCTCTGTTTGTGTGTGAAAAGTGCCACAACACTGCCCAGTAAACTAGTGATTAAAAGCTGAAGGCTTTTACCACTTCATCTCACCGGGCCAGGCGTTGCAAGCTTAAAAGAGTGGCCGTTATGGGCGCTTCATGGAGTCGAAAAAAGCATCGTTGTTTTTGGTCTCTTTCATCTTGTCGATAAGAAATTCCATGGCTACAATTTCATCCATCGAGTGGAGCAATTTACGCAGTATCCACATCTTCTGTAACTCTTCAGGATCGGTAAGCTTCTCTTCACGGCGCGTGCCTGAGCGATTAATATTAATCGCTGGATAGATGCGTTTTTCAGCAATGTTGCGGCTCAAGTGCACTTCCATGTTACCGGTGCCTTTAAACTCTTCGTAGATCACATCATCCATGCGGGAGCCGGTCTCAACCAGTGCGGTAGCGATGATGGTGAGTGAGCCACCCTCTTCAATATTACGTGCAGCACCAAAGAAGCGCTTGGGACGGTGCAGGGCATTGGCATCGACACCCCCGGTGAGCACCTTGCCTGATGAAGGGATCACGGTATTATAAGCGCGAGCCAGACGCGTAATTGAGTCGAGAAGAATCACAACATCTTTTTTATGTTCAACCAAGCGCTTGGCTTTTTCGATGACCATTTCAGCGACTTGCACATGACGTGTGGCAGGCTCATCAAAAGTGGATGAGATAACCTCTCCACGAACAGAGCGTTCCATCTCGGTCACCTCCTCAGGGCGCTCATCGATCAGTAGGACGATCAGGTAACACTCTGGGTGGTTGTGGGCAATGGATTGGGCGATGTTTTGCAACATCATGGTTTTACCCGACTTAGGTGGTGAGACAATGAGTCCACGCTGTCCTTTGCCGATCGGTGATGCAAGGTCAATTACCCGGGCAGTAATGTCTTCTGTGCTGCCGTTACCCGCTTCCAACTTGAGGCGCTCTTCTGCATGCAGTGGAGTCAAGTTCTCAAAGACTACTTTATTTTTAGCGACATCGGGCGACTCAAAGTTGATTTGGTTGACCTTGAGTAGTGCGAAGTAACGCTCCCCATCTTTCGGTGGGCGAATCTTGCCCGAAACCGTATCCCCTGTACGCAAATTGAAGCGCCGAATCTGACTGGGTGAAACGTATATATCATCCGGGCCTGCTAAGTAAGAACCATTGGCAGAACGCAGGAAGCCAAAACCATCCTGTAAAATTTCTAGCGCCCCATCGCCGTGGATATCTTCACCGCTTTTAGCGTGAGCTTTGAGGATTGAAAAGACCAGCTCCTGTTTTCGAGCACGTCCTGTGCCATCGATACCCATGGATTGGGCCAGTTTAACCAGCTCTGTGACCGGTGTGTTTTTGAGTTCAGTTAGATTCATATATGTCTGCGGAGTATGCTTGTATGTGGGATGGTCGGCATGACCAAATGGGAGAAGCGGGAGGTAACTTTCTAGATTGATAAACTTTGGTTAAGCTAGCACGATAAAACCCGCACGTCCAGAAAAACTAATACAGGACGCGCAGGTAATAGAGTTACATTCAAATATTGCTGTCGATAAAGGCGGTCAGTTGTGACTTGGAAAGTGCGCCAACCTTTGTTGCCTCAACATTGCCACCTTTGAATATCATTAAGGTGGGAATGCCACGGATACCATATTTAGGTGGAGTATTTGGGTTGTCATCAATATTGAGTTTGGTAATTTTGATTTTACCCGTGTAACTGCCTGCAATTTCATCGAGAATCGGCGCAATCATTTTGCAGGGACCGCACCACTCAGCCCAGTAGTCAACCAGCACAGGGCCTTCACTGTTAATTACTTCAGCGTCAAAATTATCATCAGTCACATGAACGATATGTTCACTCACTTAGCGATCTCCCGTTATTTTTAATTTGGTCTTGTATGGCGCATTTTAAATCGCGCCACTTAGGTAAACATCTAAGCCCATTATCGCCATTATTTCAAGCCCAATTTCATCGAACTCTGTTATTCTTATCTGATGAGCGAGAATCACTTAAGCGATACCCCGTTGAATTCATTGCCTTTAGCTGTGCCGTTAATGCAAGCAGCCGCAGAAGAGGGCTTTGATTATTGTACACCAATCCAGGCGACCACCTTGCCGCTCACCTTGGCTGGCCAAGATGTAATGGGGCAGGCGCAAACAGGCACCGGGAAAACGGCAGCCTTTCTGCTGTCGGTGATGAACCGACTGTTAACAGCGCCGGTGTGTGGCGAGCGCCGCAAGAATCAACCCGGGGTTTTGATTCTTGCACCCACCCGTGAGCTGGTCATCCAGATTCATAAAGATGCTGTTGCGTTAGCCAGACATGCCGACATAACTTGTCACGCCATTTACGGCGGCACTGGCTATCAGAGCCAGCGGGAACAGGTACAGAGTGGAGTCGATATTCTCATTGGTACACCCGGGCGCACCATTGATTACTTCAAACAGCATGTATTTGATCTGCGCATGATACAGGCGGTAGTGTTGGATGAGGCTGACCGAATGTTTGATCTCGGCTTTATTAAAGATATACGCTTTCTATTGCGCCGCTGCCCACGACCCGAAAAGCGACTCAGCATGCTCTTTTCAGCGACGATGCCACTGCGTGTTACTGAGCTTGCTTACGAGCATATGAATAACCCACAGCATGTTGCCATCGAGGCAGAGCAGGTAACCGCAAAGCAGGTCGAGGAGATGATATTTTTCCCTGCCAATGATGAAAAAATACCTCTGTTGCTAGGGGTTTTAAAACGCTACCAACCTACGCAGTGCATTATTTTCAGCAATACCAAGCGTGTCACAGAGAAAATTTATGCCTATTTGCTGGGCAATGGGTATAAGGCGGCGATCCTTTCGGGGGATGTTCCACAGAAAAAACGCCAACAGCTACTCGCGCAATTCACCACTGGAGAGTTGCCTTTTCTAGTGGCAACGGATGTGGCTGCACGGGGGCTGCACATTCCCAATATAACCCATGTTATAAATTTTGATCTGCCACAAGATTGCGAAGACTATGTACACCGTATTGGCCGAACCGCCCGTGCGGGTGCTTCGGGTGTTGCCATCAGTATGGCGTGCGAAAATTACTCTTTTTATCAGCCAGACATTGAAGCCTTTATTGGCCACAAGATCCCCTACACTGCGATCGATTCAGAACTTTTGATCACACCAAAACCGGCGATAAAAATAGAGCGCAGGCCGCCACGTAAACCGGTGGGTGGTAAGCCAGAACACTCTCGCCACAGAAACAGCTCAAGGTCATAACCGGCGCATGGCGACCCTATTTGATCAATTTGAAACGCGTGATGCGTTGGCGAAAATGGGTAAAATATTTCACAGCCGTGGCTGGATGGCGGGCACAGCGGGCAACTTGAGCGCCCGTGACAATAAGCAAGCCGATAGTTTTTGGATAACGGCAAGTGGAAAACCCAAAGGTGCGCTGGCGGAAGATGATTTTTTGCGGCTTGCGATGACCAATGGCCAAGTGATCGAATCTACATCGAGCGACGACAAGCCTTCCGCCGAAGTGGCTATTCACCAGGTAATTTACCGGCTGTTTCCAGAGGCGTGCTGCTGCCTGCATGTACATACCGTAGATGCTTGCATTGCAACACAGGGGTGTCATGAGCCATCACTGCAACTACCCCCACTGGAGATGATTAAAGGCATGGGGGTCTGGTTGCAATCACCTGAGGTAAGATTGCCGCTGTTTGATAACCGGTTAGAGGTTACCCGGATTGCTACTGAAATCGAGCAGAGTTTTATGCAACAATCACCTGATATTTCTGCGTTGATGATTCGCCAGCATGGCTTGACCGTGTGGGGGGATTCACTGCAACAAGCTTACAATCGCCTGGAGATTATGGAGTTCATCATGAGCTATGTGGCTCGTGTTCAGCAACATGGTTAAACCTGTCAGGTAATGAAAATTAACCCTCGGTGTATTGATAACACCCCCGCTTAACTGTTGGAGTTTTCTTATGGAAACGGTGACTATCCCTCCCGACCACGCACCCACCATCTCAGAGCTTTTTCGTCTGCGGGTGGAGATGAATCCGGAAAAAATAGCCTATCAGCAATACGATGTAGCGAGCCAATCGTGGCAAAAAAGCAGCTGGCAGCAGATGGCCATTGAGGTGGGTCACTGGCAGGAGGCGCTTCAATCAGAAGGGTTGCAACCGGGCGACCGGGTGGCCATTATGTTGAAAAATTGCCGTAACTGGATCGTATTTGACCAGGCCGCACTGGGGCTTGGACTCATCACCGTACCTATTTTTGCAGATGATCGCCCCGACAATGTTGCCTACATACTGGAGCAGACAGAGGCGAAGCTGCTACTGGTACAAGACCGCCGCCACTGGGCACCCTTTCAGATCATCAAGCAACCACTCCCCTCGCTGCAACGCATTATCAGTGTGCAACGAATCAATGAGGAGGATAACCCCGATGATACGCGCCTGAAGTCACTGGTCAGTTGGTTGTTTGGCCGTAGCGGCGAGCTGATTACCACACCTGTCGCCGCCGATACACTGGCCACCATTGTCTACACTTCCGGTACCACGGGGCGGCCTAAAGGGGTGATGCTCAGCCATCAAAATATTATTCACAATGCATGGGCTGCACTCTCGTGCGGTGATATTAGCTCCAGCGACCGGTTTCTCTCCTTTTTGCCACTTTCACATATGCTTGAGCGCACAGATGGCTATCTAATGCCGATGATGGCCGGTGCTGAAGTGGTCTATTCCCGTTCTAATCAGCAACTAGCAGATGATTTTTTGATGATTAAGCCAACGGTCATCATATCTGTGCCGCGCATTTATGAGCGCGTTTACCAAAAAATAAACAGTGGCGTTGAGAAGAAAAGCCGTTTGATGCGCACTCTCTTCAAACTCACTAAACAGGTTGGCTGGGACTATTTTGAGCATCGCCAGGGGCGAAAAAAGTGGTCACCCAAACTACTGCTTTGGCCACTATTGCAGTCGCTGGTAGCCAGTAAGATTCTTGCCAAGCTGGGCGGTCGACTTCGTTATGCCATTTGTGGTGGCGCACCTTTAAACAGGGATGTTGCGCAGCTTTTTATCAGCCTAGGCACACCGCTCTACCAAGGTTATGGTTTAACAGAGTCAAGTCCGGTCATTTCGGTTAACCGGCCTGACGACAACATTCCCGACAGCATTGGCCTGGCCCTTGCGGGCGTGGAGGTGCGCATCGGTGAAAATGATGAGCTGCAAACCCGCAGCCCCAGCGTTATGGCGGGCTACTGGAGAGATGAGCAAGCCAATAAAGAGACCTTTACCGAAGATGGCTGGTTACGCACCGGCGACAAAGCCACTATTGATGATAATGGCCACCTCTACCTTACCGGGCGTATTAAAGAGATTCTGGTATTGGCAAATGGTGAAAAGGTGCCACCGGGCAATATGGAAGGTGCAATAACGCTTGAACCACTCTTCTCTCAAACGGTTGTGATTGGCGAAGGAAAGCCCTACCTCAGCGCGCTATTGGTATTAGAACATGATGCCTGGCAATACCTCGCGGGGCAGCTGGGTCTTGACCCCAAAGCCCCAGAGGTGCTGATGGATAAGCAGTTACACCGCCACTGTTTAGCCCGCCTCAACCAGAGATTATCTAACTTCCCGGGTTACGCACAAATTCGGCGGATACATATAAGCCTGGAGCCGTGGAGTATCGAAAATGATCTACTCACACCCACACTTAAGATAAAGCGAGAAAAAGTGATAACGAAATTTACTGAGCAGATTGAACAGCTCTATCAAGGGCATTAAGCTGACTTATGTTGCCGTTGATACCCCAGACCACCAGAAGCCACCCCGGCTATCGCAAGGAGAAAATATGAGCCGATCGTTACTACTTACACTGCCACTCTACAGCGGGTTGCTGCTTTCCAGTATGGCCGCCCACAGTGCTGGCTTTGCCCTAATAGAGCACTCTGCCAGCGGTATGGGCAACGCCTACGCGGGTGCAGCGGCGATTGCTGAAGATGGTTCCACCATCTACTTTAACCCTGCGGGCATGACAGAGCTGGGGGATGAGCAGATAAGTGGCGCTATTCATTGGGTGCGCCCCCGGGGCGATTTCACCAACAGTGGCTCCACCACCGCGAGTGGCGACCCTCTGCTGGGGAGTGACAGCCGTGGGCAGGGAGTCGACGGCATCATCCCCAACCTTTACTACAGCAAAAGGTTGGATGACAAGGTGATGTTTGGCTTTGGCATTAACGTGCCATACGGCATGGAGACCTCCTACAATGATGACTGGGTAGGCCGTTACCACGCAGTGAAATCAAAGGTAATGAGTGTTAATTTCAACCCAAGCCTAGCGTGGAAAATAGATGATAGACTCTCTCTTGGCGCTGGCATCAATGGTCAATATATTCATATCGAACTGAGCAATGCGATTGATTTTGGCTCAATTTGCTCAGGCACCCTGCCGGCAGCTACGTGTGCCGCGCAAGATGCCGACCACCCCCAGCAGCGAGATGGCTTTGCTGAGCTGGAAGCGGATGGTTTTAACTGGGGTTATAACTTTGGCCTGCTCTACAAACTCCAGCCTAAAACACGTGTGGGCTTCTCCTACCGCTCCAAAATCACACATAATGTTAGGGGTGATGCCGATTTTACTGTGCCCAGTAATATGGCATTTCTTACCGCAGGGGGGAGCTTTGTCGATACAGGTTTAAGCAGTACCGTCACACTACCCGAAAGTACCTCACTTAGTTTTACCCATCAAATAGACCGATTCACCCTTCTTTTTGACTGGAGCTATACTCGCTGGAGCCGCTTTCAAGAGCTGCGTATTAAATACGATTCCGCTCAAGCTGACTCAGTCACCACCGAAAACTGGCAAGACAGCAGCCGCTATGCCGTAGGGCTTAACTACCAGCTTAACAGTGGGTTGCTGTTGCGCAGTGGCATCGCATACGATGAAACCCCGATACCCGACGATATACACCGCACCCCTCGCATACCGGGCAGTGACCGCCTCTGGCTGGCTTTTGGTTTCGGTTACCAGATTGATAACCATTTGAGTGTTGATGTGGGTTACGCCCACCTGTTTGTAGACGATAGTGGCTCAGACCACAGCTTCGAAAGCAGTGTATCAACCATCAACCACACCCTGAGCGGTGAGTATGAGGCCACGGTAAATATCTTAAGTGCGCAACTCAACTGGTCATTTTAGGCGGAGGCATCAAGATGAAAAAACTAAATCTGGCGACACTAATTTTTGGTAGCCTACTACTCAGTGGTTGTAACGAGGGTGATACCACCCTGCAAGATAACATTGATACCTCTTCCGCTTCGCTATCGAGTTATGCACTCTTCAATCCCGCTGAAAGCATCATCCCCTATCCCAATAATCTGCTCTTCAAAGGTACGCTGGATGGCACTTTGAATATCCCTTTTGACAGCAGCAACAGTGATGCTGTGGTCAAAGAGGCACTGAATACCTTAGACGGTTTCTCTACAATGAGCCCCCTTACCACTCGCTTTAGTCATGCCGTTGATGAGACAACACTGATTGCTGCCAATACCGTGAGACTGTTTGAGGTGACACTTTCAGGTACTGCGGGGGCGGTCACCTCAATCACTCGTAAATTATCTAACAGCGAATTTATGGTGAGTGTTGATAGCAACAAAACCCAGCTGATGATTACCCCGTTAGCGGCACTCTCTGAAAAAACAAGTTATCTGGTGGTGCTAACCAACCAAATTTCGGATGAAAATGGCCAGCCGCTAAAAGCGGATATGGTCTACAGTTTTGCCAAAGCCACAACGCCCCTGATAGACAGTAGCGGCACCAGCCTGTTTAGTGCGCTGGACGACGAAAAAGCGCAGGCGTTGGAGCCACTGCGCCAGCTGACAGCTGCGGCAGAGGTGGCCGCCGTGGAGTTTGAAGGTGACCTACTGCGAAATGAGATCATCCTTAGCTGGTGCTTTACCACCCAGTCAATATCTGACGTGCTCATGCGCGTTAAAGAGCTCGTTGATCTCGCAGAAATACCCACAACACTTCTCGCGGATACCACTCAAGATACACCCTTAGCCGCGGCCTCAATTTATGCGGGCACCATGATCCTACCTTATTATCTGACAGCACCGTCAACCGGCGACCCGCTGGCCTCTAATACACGTTATTGGCAAGGGGTTGGTGGCAGCCATCTAACGCAATACAACCCAACCCCAGTTGCAACGGGCGATCAAACGGTACCGCTGCTGGTGACTATTCCCAATGGTGATAAACCGGCTGCTGGTTGGCCGGTGGTCATTTTCCAACACGGTATTACTGCCAATCGAACCTCGCTGCTTGGCGTGGCTGATACGCTAGCCTCAATAGGTTATGCAGCAGTAGCGATTGATCTGCCACTGCACGGTTTAATCCATAGTGAAACGGACGGTACAGCGGCATTTTATAATGAGAACTTGGAGCGCACCTTCAACCTCGACCTGGTTAATAATACAACCCGTGCACCAGGGCCGGATGGCCTTATCGACCGCTCTGGAAGCCACTTTATAAACCTGAGCAGCCCACTTACCAGCCGAGATAATATGCGCCAGGCGGTGGCTGATCTTCTTAGCCTACAGCGCTCACTCGCTGAACTGGATTATGATGAGGATGGAGTAAGCGATATCGACACCTCACAGGTCGCTTTTATTGGCCACTCACTGGGGGCTATGGTGGGCATCCCCTTCCTGATGGTCGGTGAAGGCATCACCTCCGCAGTGCTGGGCATGCCCGGTGGCGGCACCGCCAAGCTGCTTGATGGCTCCGCAACCTTTGGGCCGACCATCGCGGCCGGGTTGGCCGCCAATGGTTTAATCAAAGGCAGTAGTGAGTACGAAGGTTTTATGGCGGCAACCCAGATGGTTCTCGACTCAGCTGACCCGCTAAATTATACACAGCTGACAGGGTATGGAATTCATATGATTGAGGTGGTCGGGGGGAACAGCTCACCACCAGATCAGGTAATTCCCAATGATGTTCTGAATGTAGCGGGTACCGTACCCTCACCGACCGCTGGCACCGACCCACTATGGCGCGCCATGGGACTTACCGTCACCACGTCCACATCCAGTGCGGTCAGCCTGCAAACCATAACCCGCTTCAATGCAGGCCACCATAGTTCCTTACTCACCCCCAATGATGCTCTTGGCAGCGAAGACCCGCTCTCCGCACAAGTCTTTAGCGAAATGCAGGGCCAGATCGGCAGCTTCATTGCGAATGGTGGCAGCACCCTCGAAGTGACTAATGGTGCAGTGCTCGAATGAGTAGAAGAGATGCTGGGATGGCTCTCAGTATCTTCATTTATTACTTAGAAAAACCCATCTTTGCTAAAATTTTGTCCATCAGACACCAGTGAGTGAGGCCACTTTGAAACAGGTTTATACCGACAAACAGCGTCAGCCACAACCAGTTCTGGTGCTGAAAAACTGGGCTACTCTCTACCCCTAACAGCAGGGATAGTAGAATAAATGTACCTGCCATGGTGCGTGTGATATGTGTAATCATGAGTTTACTCCCGAATATTACAATATAATAATATTCTAATATAGCAGGTTTTTTCAGCTTGGCAATAGCATTGTAACCTCCCTAACCCCCCGATAGAAACGCGAGATGATGTGTAAGATATTGGCTTCACAGTGAAACTAAAAATATTAGTCGCACCTGCAGGTTCAGCGGCTATTTTTTGTTTTGCTGTGGAATCAAGAGCTTGTGCAGCATACGGTTTCTATCGGGGGATTAGGGAGTCTCAATTAGCGGGCTGAGCTGAGGCGTGAGACGTGAGACGTGAGGCCATATAAAACCACCCAATTAGGATGACTCCAGCCCCAACTCTTTGATCTTTCGAGTAAGCGTATTGCGGCCCCAGCCGAGTAACTTGGCGGCATCTTGTCGGTGCCCACCGCTGTGTGTCAGCGCTGTTTCAATCATTATCTTTTCAAAACGGGGTGTTGCCTCGTCCAGCAATGCACTGTTTCCTTCTTGTAGTTGATGAGTAGCCCAACGGCGCAGTACGTTTTCCCAATCTTCATTATGGCTGTTTTTTGAGAGGCTCTCTTCGCGCAGTTCGGGCGGTAGGTCTTCAACAGTGATTACCTGCCCGGGAGACATCACAGTTAACCAGCGACAGGCGTTCTCTATCTGCCGCACATTGCCCGGCCAATCGAGCCGGGTAATAAAGCTAGCGGCCGCTTTGTCGAGTATTTTAGGTTCAACTTCCAGCTCGTTGGCAGCACTTTGCAGAAAGTGCTGTGCCAGCAGTGGAATATCTTCGCGGCGGTCGCGTAACGATGGAATATGAATGCGGATGACATTCAGGCGGTGAAAAAGATCTTCACGAAACAGCCCTTTTGCCACATGGTTTTCAAGGTGCTGATGGGTTGCAGCAATAATTCGCACATCGACCTTGATGGGGGTATGGCCACCTACGCGATAAAACTCACCATCTGCAAGCACCCTGAGTAGGCGTGTCTGTAACTCTGCCGGCATGTCACCAATCTCATCGAGAAAAAGTGTGCCGCCATCGGCTTGTTCGAAGCGGCCTTTACGTTGGCTTTGTGCGCCGGTGAATGCCCCGCGCTCGTGGCCAAACAACTCTGACTCCAGTAAATCTTTGGGTATTGCGGCGGTATTGAGCGCAATAAATGGCATCTTTGTACGCGGGCTGTGCCGGTGCAGTGCCTGGGCAACCAGCTCCTTTCCAGTACCCGACTCACCGTTAATCATTACCGTCATTTTAGAGTTAGAGAGGCGGCCAATAGCACGGAAAACCTCCTGCATAGAGGGGGCTTCACCGATAATTTCGGGGCTATTACCCACTATTTCAGTGCTTGCCGATACACGGGGCTGGCGGTGGCGCAGGGCACGTTCAACCAGCTCCGTCGCTTCGTCTATGTCAAAGGGTTTGGGTAAATATTCGAAAGCCCCCCCCTTATAAGCAGATACCGCACTGTCGAGATCGGAATGGGCTGTGATGACAATCACCGGTAGCTCGGGGTAGTGGCTATTAATCTTGTCCAGCAGGCTCAAACCATCCATGCCAGGCATACGGATATCAGTAATCAGCACGTCAGGCTGGCTCTGTTCGAGGCTCGCCATGACACCGGTGGCCTTTTCAAAGCTGGTGGTTTGGTGGCCCGCCTGCTTGAGGGCTTTTTCAAGCACCCAGCGTATTGACCGGTCATCATCGACAATCCAAATATGCCCCTCTGTCATGAGTGCTCCTTATTGTGCCTTTTAAGCGGCAGTAATAGCGTGAATACGGTATTGCCTGGTGTGCTGCTGCACTCGATCAGGCCGTGGTGCTGGCTTGCCATCGTTTGCGCTATGGTCAGGCCAAGCCCGGTTCCCTCTGGGCGACCACTGACCATAGGGTAGAAAATCGCCTCTTGCATCTCGGGGGGGATGCCGGGACCATCATCAATAATTTGTAGGCAGATGACCAGCTTGTGGCGCTGCTGATTTATGGTGAACTGTCGAAGAGGGCGGGTACGCAAGGTGATATTGCCTTTGCCACTCAGCGCTTGCGCTGCATTGCGCGTAATATTCAGTATGGCTTGAATCAGCAGATCACCATCGGCTGGGAATTCAGGCAGGCTCGGGTCATAGTCGCGGATAATATTAATACCACTCGCTTCAATAGTGACCAAGCTGCAAACACGCTCAACCAATTGATGAATATTGACCATCTCCATTCGGGGGGGGTGGTTAGAGATAAGCATTCGATCAACCAAGCTCCGCAAACGATCCGCCTCATCAATAATAACCTGGGTATACTCTTTTAGCTCATCGCTTGGCAGCTCGCGCTCAAGCAGTTGTGCTGCGCCCCTTAAACCGCCCAGTGGGTTCTTTATCTCGTGTGCAAGGCCGCGCAAAAGCTCACGAGTGGCTTGGAACTGAGTGCTGAGCTGCTCATCCCGCGCAATACGCAAGTGACGATCCATGGGGAGCATTTCAATGATGATTAACGAGCTTGCTGCGGGGTCACTAAAAAGCGTCAGCGTGCAATCGACGGTAATATTATTCAAGTCAGAGGTAATGAGTGGCATCTCCCGCTCTGTGCAGGAGCGACCACTAAGTCGCGTGTTTTGGGTCAGCTCAATCAGATGCTTTGCATTGGGCAAAAATTGATTCAGGCACTCCCCATAGTGTCTACTGGCACTCAGGGCAAGCAGCTCCTCACAAGCTGGGTTCATATAGAGCAGCTCATATTTTTGATTGAGCAGCAGCACCGCCGCCGAGAGATTCTCTAAAATCAACTGTGGTTGCTCGGTATTGAGTGTGGGCAGGGCATTCATAATATTACTTACAGCAATATCCAAACCAAATGCTGGTCATGACCTCTCAAGTGGTGGCATATTATTTCAAATCAATGGGTTAACTTGTTACGACAACGAAAATTTCTATTGCAGTGATACCGTAACGCCAGCTAAGGATAGCGCATCAAGCTGTTTAACGCACCTTTGTGGTGCAGAGCCTTACTGGGCTGAGCTGCGCAGTAGGTGGAAGGTCTGGTTGGCACTGGTGGCGAGCACTTTGCCATTTTCATCAATGATGGTTGCGCTTAAGGAGTGGGTGCCCCGACTGAGGCCCTCAAGTATTACCATGCCATTATCGCTGGTTGCCGTGCGCTCTCCGTCGAGAGTGATCTCTATTTTATGCCCTGCCTTGGTATCAAGTGGCGGGGTTGTTTTGGTTATAATCGTTACCTGGCCACTGTTGCTGCGGAGGGCGGTGTCATCTTGCGGTTGTGTAATCAGCAGCTGAGTGTAGTTTATGGTTTTTGTTTTTTTGTTGTTATTTTCTTGATTAGAAACTGTTTGTTTATTTGGCGGACGATAAGTGCTGGAGTAGGTACTAATGGGTAGCGGCTTTACAATCTGGCTCTCCTGGTTGGCTGTGGGCCGGTCACCGTAAGTGACATTACCCTCATCATCGACTGATTTGTATATCTCCGCACTACAGGGAGTGGCGAGAATGAATAGAGCGAAACTTAACAACCACCAGCTAAAGCTGGTGGGTTAGTATTAAGGACTGAAAGTCCGGATACGGGTCAAATAGACCCGTTTAATCTTCGGTTTTGAAATTATCATCAACTTTTGGCTCAAAGTGATGC
>JAKIVC010000003.1 GCA_021647245.1 Gammaproteobacteria bacterium | reverse complement strand
ATTGCTTAAGTTGTTTCCATTACCCAAACCTCGAATTATGGTAAATCTATTGTCCTTTTGAAGTGAAGTGTGTTGTCGAGGAGCCGTGTGCGTAAATAGCGCAAGCACGGTTCTGAGAGGGGTGTGGCAACAATGGTAGAAGCAGGAAATCGGCCGTGTGATGGCCATCATGATCCTGATAAAGCTAGAGGAACCCATCTACTCGACCAAATGCAATATTGATCTTTTTATATGACTTGTCCTTGGTTATACAGGCTATTAGTAGTTCGCTGGGGAGTGAAGCGTATGAGGAGTATTCCTGTGATCTACATCAACACAGCGTTGCTAGCCACGGGCGATATTAAAGTAATTTACCCTAATTCCCAGATAGAAACACGTATGCTGCACAAGCTCTTGATTCCACAGCAAAACAAAAAATAGCCGCCGAACCTGCGGGTGCGACTAATATTTTTAGTTTCACTGTGAAACCAAACGCTTACACATCATCTCGCGTTTCTATCTGGGGATTAGGGATTTACTGCTCGATTGCATTCCTGCAAGCACGTCAATATTGGCTGATTTTGAAAGGCTGATATTTTATCGATACTCCCCAATTACGATGGGTGAGTGGTCGCACCCTTCTGCAATGTTTGATTGAATCTAAGACCCTCAATAGTACCCCATCCAGTGATTAGCCCATTTTCAGTTTGATTTCAGTTTGCCTTGCTAAGGTGAATGCAACAAAACGAGAAAGGGGAATGATATGTCAACTCAACGAATCAAGGTATGGGATCCGCTATTGCGTATTTTTCATTGGAGCCTGGTTGCGCTGTTTCTATTTGCATTTATTACGGAGGATGATTTTCTCGATCTGCATGTTTTGTCGGGTTATATCATTGTGGGCTTGATTATCTTTCGCCTTTTATGGGGTTTGGTTGGCCCGCGTCACGCACGGTTTAGCAGTTTTGTGGTTTCACCTGCAAAGGTGGTGGCCTATATGAAAGAGGTGGCGCAGTTTCGGGCTAAGCGTTATTTGGGGCATAACCCAGCGGGTGGCGCGATGGTTATTGCGTTGTTGGTGAGCATTTCGATGACCCTCCTTTTCGGTATGTTGACCTATGGGGCGATGGAGTTTTCCGGGCCATTGGCGGGTCTGGTTTCAGGGGTGAGTGATGGTGTTGCGGATGGGTTTGAGGAGGTGCATGAGTTTTTTGCGAATGCCACGCTCTTTTTGGTGGGGCTGCATGTGGTTGGTGTGGTGGTGGCCAGTTTGCAACACCGGGAAAACCTGGTGAAGAGTATGGTTGATGGTTATAAGCAGGTGGAGATACCTGAAGGTGAGTTTCAATCTGATAACAATAGTGAGGTGATGCAATGAGACGAGTAATGGTGTTTTCTGCTGCAATCTTTTTTGCAGCGAATGTCGCGGTAGCCGGTGTGGCTGATGAGATGATTTCTGAATTTCAACAGCAGGGTATTCAGGCGAATGGGGCGGCGGGTAAGTCGTTTTGGGATACCACGTTTGTTGATAAGAAAACGGGCCAAAAACGTAGCTGTGCGAGCTGCCATGGTGATGATCTTAGCCAGGCGGGTAAGCACATCAAAACCGGTAAGGTGATTGAGGCGATGGCGCCGAGTGTTAATGCTGAGCGGCTGACGCAGCGTAAGAAAATAAATAAGTGGTTTAAGCGTAATTGTAAGTGGACGGTCGGGCGTGAATGCACGGCGCAGGAGAAGGCGGATATTTTGGTTTTTCTGAAAACCCTTTGATGGTTTGTAATTATTTAGTGGTCTTTATTAATTTTGTGAGGTGAGTGTGATGAGTTTTTCAAATAGTTTGTTGGCAATTCTTTTAACATCGGGTGTTTTAATGACAGGTTGTGCCATTGGTGATGACGATGATGATAAGTATCGGGGCGGCTCGCTGGATGTGGCACCGGTAACTAATGTAGCCTATGGTGAGGAGTGTGCTGATTGCCATATGGCTTATCAGCCCGGTTTTTTGCCCGCACGCTCTTGGCAGAAGATGATGGGTAGTCTGGATGATCACTTTGGTGAAAATGCTGAGTTGGAGAGTGATGTGCAACAGCGTTTAACCCAGTACCTTATGGAAAATGCGGCTGATCATGCCAATTACAAGCGCTCAAGGGCGATGATGAAGTCGCTCTCTTATAATGAGACACCGCTGCGGATTACTGAGACGCGTTATTTTATTCGTAAGCATGATGAGTTGTCACGGCGTGTGGTAGAAGATAATCCTGAGGTGGTCTCTTTTAGCCGCTGCGAGGTGTGCCATACGCAGGCGGATAAGGGGTCATATGATGAACACCAAGTAACTATTCCGGGGTTTGGAAAATGGGACGATTAACACAATTTTCGTTGTTGATGATGTTGGCTCTGCTGTTTACACCGGCTTTGAGTGATGATGATCAGTTGCGAGCTATCGAGCTGTTGCAACGGGGGGAGATTCTTCCCCTTGAGGACATTTTGGTGATCAGTCGCGGTGAGATTGAGGGTCATATTCTTGAGGTGGAGCTAGAGCAGGAGCGGGGTAAGATTATCTATGAGATTGAGATGCTGGATCAACAAGGGCGGGTGTGGGAGTTAAAGATCGATGCTACCAGCGGCGAAATCATTAAGCGTGAGCAGGAGTAGCGGTGCGTATTTTAATTGTTGAAGATGACTTTGCAATCGTCGATGCTATTCAGCAGGCACTGCGTAAAGCAGGTTATGCGGTGGACCGGGTTCACAACGGTGTTGATGGCGAGTTTATGGGGGATGAAGAGCCTTATGATCTTGTTATTTTGGATCTTGGTTTGCCGCAGCGCTCCGGTTTGGAGGTTTTAAAAAACTGGCGCAGTCGGGGTAATAAAGTGCCGGTGCTGGTGTTAACGGCGCGTGATGCTTGGCATGAGCGGGTTGATGGGCTTAAAGCGGGAGCCGATGACTATCTAGGTAAACCCTTTCATATTGAGGAGTTGCTGGCGCGAGTGAATGCGCTGGTGCGGCGTGCTCATGGAGAGGCGGCACCCGGTTTTGAGGTGGCGGGGGTGAGCCTGGATGAGGAGCGGCAAGTCGCTACTACTTCATCAGGAGAGTCACATCCACTTACGGGTACTGAATACCGGTTGTTACGCTATTTTATGAGTCACCCCGGGATTATTCTTTCAAAAAACCGCCTTACTGAGCATGTGTATGAGGGGGATGCGGATCGTGATAGTAATGTGATTGAAGTGTATGTGAAGCGGTTGCGCAATAAACTCGGAAAATCACTTTTTGAAACACGCCGGGGGCAGGGTTATGTTTTTCGTGGGGAGTCGAAGTGAAGTCGTTACAGGGGCGTTTACACTTAGGCCTTGGTACGTCACTGACGCTGTTTATGTTATTGCTCTGGTGGCTCAGTACTACGGTGGTGAATCAAATTGGTGAGCAGATGGTGCTCTCTCGCATGGAGCATGATGGTGAGGCGTTACTGGCTTCACTGCGGCGGGATGATGCGGGTGGGTGGACGCTAGAAGAGTCCAATGTGGGGCATATTTACCAGCGGGTATTTTCGGGGCACTACTACCTGATTGATGTGGCAGGGCAGCCGCTGCGCTCTCGCTCACTATGGGACTATACGTTACAAGCTCCGCAACAACGTCATCAAGCGGGGCCGGATAACCAGCGTCTGTTGCTCTGGAACGCCGACTTTCAGGTGGGTGATCACAAGGTGAAAATTCTGGTGGCGGAAGATATTACCCCGCTTTACGATGCTTTGCACCACTTTAGCCAGCTGTTTGCTCTGGCCTGCCTGGTGATGTTGGGGCTTTTATTGTTACTGCAACGCTGGGTGATTAGGCGCTCATTTTTATCTTTACAACAGGTTACCAATGAGCTGAAAGCGCTTTCGGAGGGTGATTTAACTGCGCTTACCGCAGAAGTTCCCCAGGAGGTTAAGCCATTGGTTGATGAGGTTAACCGGTTGCTTTATCTGCTAGCGCAACGCTTGCAGCGCTCTCGTAATGCGGTGGGTAATCTTGCCCATAGCCTTAAACACCCGCTTAATTTGCTGATGCAGCTGGCGGAGCAGCCAAGCAATAGTGGCTCGTTGAAGCAGGATATGAGTCGTCATACCCAGCAGATCTATCAGTTGATGGAGCGTGAGCTAAAACGTGCTCGCCTGGCGGGTGCCGGTCTGCCAGGTCAGCATTTTGAGGTGGCTGAAGAGATGCCTGTACTGGTGGATGTTTTGCAGCGAGTCTATCAACAAAAACAGCTGGATATTCACTATGAGATTGACCTGCCGTGTGACTATGCCGCTGATCGTAATGATATGTTAGAGCTGTTTGGCAACCTGCTGGATAACGCATGTAAATGGGCGAACCAGCGAGTGGTTTGTGAGATTTCCTGTCAACAGGGTATGGAAATTACTATTGAAGATGATGGTTTTGGGTGCGAGGAGGCGCTGCTATCAAACCTGACTGAGCGCGGAGTGCGGGTTGATGAGGGGGTGCAGGGTTCAGGCCTCGGTTTAGCGATTGTGAAGGATATTGTTGAGCTCTATAAGGGAACACTCGATTTTGAGCCATCGAAGCTGGGTGGTCTTAAGGTGACGGTAGTGTTGCCATAAGGGTGTTGAGTGAGTCATCTATTGCCTTTGGCTGTGAAAATACGCTCCAATTCATCAATCAAACTGCGCTTGGGTTTGTCATAGTAGATGCCGCTCTTTGCGCCTTGTTGGGGGCATATGCCGCGTAGAAACAGGTAGTAAATGCCGCCAAAGTCTGTTTCATAGTCATAGTTTTTCAGCCGTGTTTTAAGGTAACGGTGCAGTGCGACGGTGTAGATTAGGTACTGCAGGTCGTAGCGGTGTTGTTGCATTGCCGCCTTTAGCTGTACAGGCTGGTAGTCTGCAAGCTGATAGCCTAAGTGGTTTGATTTGTAATCTGCAATGTAGTAGCGCCCTTGGTACTCAAATATCAGATCAACAAAGCCGGTCATTATGCCTTGGTGGGGCTTGAAGTTGAGGGCGGCTCCTTCATCGGAGTGCTCTGTGGTGCCGGTGATCACTTGATTGAGTTTTTTGCTGTTGATATGGGCCAGCGGGAAGTGGAAGGCCAGCTCTACCAGCCGTTGCTGGGTGCTGATCTGCGCAAGGGTCAAACCACTGTTTTCATCTAGTACGGTGTTGAGCAGATTATTAACCATGGTCTCGATGACTGGTTGCCACTGCGGCTCAAAGCCATATTTTATCAGCTGCTCTTCACACACTTCGGCAACGCTTTTTCCTTGTGAACCGCTGAAATCGATATTTTCAAATATCGCGTGCATCATGGTGCCCGCATGGGCACCCCGTGGGAATGTGAAGATATCCTTTGTTTGCTGTTTCACTGGGGCGCTGGTTGGCTCGGTGGCATCGTAGTCGGGCAGAATTGCACGGTGGCCTCGGCTGCTGGTGAGGGCACTGAAGCTACTGACTTGCCAGCTGCGCTCAATATGGCCGTTGAACTGGCGAGACTGTGGTGTTTTTGCTGCACCGCTGGCACCCAGGTAGGGTGCGTGGCGGGCATCCGGCAGGGGTTGCACGGCAATGGCATCGGGTTGCAATTGTACCCGTTGTTGCCAGCAGTTGAGGATTTGTGAGTCGTTTGGTTTATCTATTTCATCTTTATAGAGTAGATAGGCCAGCGCTGATTTGTCGGCATCTTTGATCGCTCCCCAGGCAATGTAACAGCGCTGTTTTGCGCGGGTGAGGGCAACGTAGAGTAGGCGTAGCTCTTCAGCTAGGCGCTCGGTGTCGGATAAGTCGTAGCTGTTTTGATACTGCTCTGACCCAATATCCAGTATTAATTTCCCGCTATCTGCACAGTGGTACTCGACGGGTTTTGGTTTTTTGCGTGGCATACTGCCGTAGCTGTACGGCAGGAAGACCACTTCATACTCCAGCCCTTTACTCTTGTGAATGGTGACAATTTGCACCAGCGCTTCATCACTCTCTAGTCGTAGCTGGCGCTCATCTTCATCACTTTTGGCTCCAAGCTGCTCAAAATACCAGTGCAGTAACCCCTCTATGCCGTGTTGCTGTTTGCTGGCTGTTTGTAAGAGTTCGGCAAGTTGTAATAGGTTGCTGAGTGCCCGTTCACCACCACTGCTGGCGAGTATGTTTTGAGATATTTGCTGCTGACGCAGTAGTGCCTGGAACATCGACATGAAGCCGTGGTCACACCACAGTATGTGGTAGTTTTGGAACTGCTCTAGTAGCTCCTCCCAGCGGTTTTCATTTTCGATGAGTTCAAACAGCTGTTGGGCGCTCATCCCCATCATCTCATCACAGAGTGTGGCACGCAGGCGGCGCTCATTGTTTGGCTCTGATACGGCCAGCAACAGCCGTCCCATTACCTCCGCTTCAGGGCTCTCAAATACGCTATCACGGCTGATATAGGCGCTGGCTATCTGGCAGCTTCGAAGTGCTTTCTGTACCGCTTGCGCCTCTCTGTGAGTGCGCACCAGTATTGCAATGTCACTGGGTTGCAGTGCTTTATCGCCAAGGGTTGCCTCACCCGCTAAGCCGTGATTAAGCAGCCGGGCAATCTGCTGGGCGCAACAGGTTGCCAGTCTGTTTTTAGCGACCTCTTTGCTGATCTCTTTGTTCTCATCGCGGGGTATTAGCCACACTTGGAGTGGCGGGGCGGTTTTGCCGTTAATGAGCAGTGTTTTTTGCGTGGTTTGCGGGGCTGCTTTTACCGGATGAAACTGAATATCTTTATCATAGATGAAGGGTTTTTCCGTGGATGAAAAGAGCTGGTTGACGGCGGTGATCAAGAGGGGAGTGGAGCGCCAGTTGGTATCGAGGGTGTAGTGGTGTTGGCTATCATGGCGTGCCTGCATGTAGGTGAAAATATCGGCACCGCGAAAGCTGTAGATGGCCTGTTTTGGGTCGCCGATCATATAGAGGCCGCAGGCGGGTTGCTGGTGATAAAGGGTGTGGAAGATGGTGTACTGCACGGGGTCAGTATCTTGAAACTCATCAATCATCGCAAGGGGGTATTGTTGGCGAATACGGGCGGCTAACAGGCCCGTAGTATCGTTTTTTAGAGCATCATACAAGCCTGTTAACAGGTCGTTGGTGGAGATGACATTGTGTGCTGTTTTGCGCTCAATTAAGGTGTCACGACTGTATTGGATAAACTGCTGCATAATCAGGCTGCGGCGCAGCTGCTCTGCTTTTTCCCACATTGCAAACAATTGGTCATTCAGTTCAAAAAAACGGTGTTGTAAGGGGGGGTGGCCCTTTTTCATTGAGGTACTGATTTTACTGGCAGTGAGTAGCTCTATTTTTTCTGGTAGTGAGCGTGGGTAGGGTGATTCACAAAATTGATTCATTGCGGTGAATAGTTTTTCAAGCGTATCGATACGGTATGTACGACGGTTTAGTCCTTTGTCTTGGGTCAGTAGCGGGCGAAGCGTTTCAGCCTCGTTGTGCCACAGTTTTTGTACTTGCTCAATTAGCTTATTTCGTTGGCTCCACAGCGCCTCAAGTTGGCGGGTTGTGACGGATGGGATGACGGTTAATTCATGTCGGTTAAGCGCGCTACGCAGCTCTTCCAGGAGGGTTGATGGCCCCTCTTTCCACTGTTTGGCTACCCAGGCTGCATCCGCTTCATTCATGGTGTAGAAGTGGCTGCGCCAAAAATCTTCGGCAATTTCGCGCAGGTAGTCGATTTCGTCGGTTATCAGCTCGGCATCAAACAGTGAGCCACTCTCAAAGGCATTTTCAGTGAGCATCCGTTGGCAGAAGCTGTGAATGGTAAAGATCGCCGCTTCATCCATCAGGGTGAGCGCATCTTTGAGTTGCTGTGCGGCGGTTTTGTGGTCATTTAGTTGAGAGAGAATGCCGAGTAGTGCCGGGTCGGCTGGTTGCTTGCTGCCTTGCAGTTGTTGCAGTGCTTCACGCATCCGTTGACGAATTCGACCCCGCAACTCTTCGGTGGCTGCTTTGGTGAAAGTGACCACCAGAATCTGTTTTACCGAAAGGGTGCGTTCCAGTAACAGGCGCAGGTAGAGGGTGGCGATGGTGTAGGTTTTTCCGGTGCCCGCAGAGGCTTCAATGAGCCGCACGCCATCCAGCGGTAATGTGTTGAGATCGAGTGGTTGCATGGTCACTATTTTGGCTCCTCGGCAGCGAGCAGTGGCTGATAGATCGTTTCTGCCAGTGCCATGAAGTCGTGGTTGAGGGGGGATGCGTTACGCAATACCAACTGTATGTATGGGTCTTCGCCTTCACCTTGGCTGTATTTTGGGTTACCCAAAAAGGTTTTTTCTGCTTTGCTCAGTGCCTCACTGGCCATTTTCCCTTTTTTAATTGATAGCGCATAGTCGAATGAGCTTTGCGGGTAAAATGGTAAGGGTTGATGCAGCCCTTGCCAATAGCACTCCAGTAGCTGCTGCAGTGGTGGCAGGGGATCTTTTACCGGAGTTAAACAGAGCTTGCCATCTTCAGCGAAGTGTCGGCTTTGGCACGCCACGTCGTTGGGTTTGAGTGCGCAGAGTGCGAGATGGTTAAGCCACAGAGCCATTCTGTCGTTGGCTTTGATTTTGGTGTAACGGTAGCTCTGCTGTCC
Source organism: Gammaproteobacteria bacterium (assembly GCA_021647245.1). Classification (NCBI taxonomy): domain Bacteria; kingdom Pseudomonadati; phylum Pseudomonadota; class Gammaproteobacteria; species Gammaproteobacteria bacterium. Next base: position 109,868 of record JAKIVC010000003.1, on the reverse strand, counting down.
ATCATGGCTGATATTTTTTAACCAGCCGTGCAGCTGGAAGTCGCCCACGGTTAGATCCAGTTCAAGGGGTTCTAGTGGGGGGGTTAGTTGCGCTTTTAATTGCTCGGCAAATATAACAGCGGCCTCTTGCTGGTCGCTATAGCAGGCATCGGCAAAGGCCGCTGCGGGTAGCTCACCTTTTGCTTTTAGCCGCTCACGGTACTGGTCGAGGTCGCCCGTTTGTAGCTGTTGCTCTAGCAACTGCTGTTTGAGTTGATAGATCTGTAGGCTGTCGAGGGTAAAGGGTTCGCTGTCGAGCAGTGCATCTTCTTGCTGGTCGAGCTGAATGCCGAAGCGTTGTTGCAGGAAGTAGCGGGCAGGGGCTTTGAAAAAACGGATCAGCTCATTCAGCTCGATGCGGCGCAGTGCATTTTCAGCCGGGGGGAGTGGTGCTTCTGAAAAGGGCAGAGCGGCTCTTTTGTTTTGTAGAACATTGGCGGCATCTGCCCACATTTTATCGTAACTGAAAAGCGCCTGATCACCCTGAAAATAGCGTGGGCTGAAGGGTTGCAGGGGGTGCTCTGTTAGCATTTTTTTTAATATGGGTTGCTCGGTGCCGGTGACAAAGCCCTGTTCGATGTAATCTTGTAGCTCACAGACCAGAACGGATGGCAGCATCGGTGCATTGTCGTGAATTGAGCGGCCAATATAGCTGATATAGAGCATTTGCCTGGCGGAGAGCAGTGCCTCCAGAAACAGGTAGCGGTCATCATCACGCCGTGAGCGATCACCGGGGCGCGGTGTATCGACTATCAGGTCAAAACCGAGAGGCGGGCGGGTGCGTGGATAGCTGCGGTCATTCATTCCTATCATGCAGACCACCTTGAAGGGTAAGCTACGCATCGGCATCATGGCGCAGAAGCTCACTTGCCCTGCCAGAAAACGGTGCGGTGAGGCGGGGGAGAGTAGGTGGCCTTTAATGTAATCTTGTACCACTTCCAGTGGGATTTTATGTTCATACTCTGCTGCCTCAGTGTGTAGGCTGAGGTCGTGTACTACATCTCTTAACAGCTGTATCGCCTGCTCTTCATCTTCGCCTGTGATCTCAAAACGTGACAACATCTCATTAATGAGCTGCTGCCACTCGGCCGGTGTGCGGGGGCGGCCAAGGCGCTGGCGCAGTGTGGCAAGGTCATCTAAAAAGCGCTGTAATTTGCCGAGCCACTGCGCTTCCATGCCTTCAATATGCATGTAGGGGAGTGCACCTTCATATAGCTGCTCTTCGGCGGGCATGGCATAGCCGAGCATTAACCGTTGCAGGCCAAATTTCCAGGAGAAGTGCTCATCGTCAGGTTGCCCCCGTTCGCGGCGTGACTCACTGTCCACTCCCCAGCGGATACCACTCTCTCTAACCCACTGGCGAATACGCTGTAGTGCCTGTTGATCCAGCCCGTAGTGACGTGATACTGAAGGCACCTCCAGTAGTGCGATAGTTTCGCTGGCACTCATGCGGGCAGCGGGCAGTTGCAGTAGTTGCATAAAGGCGTGCAACACCGGGTGTTCTGCCTGGGCTGAGCGATCGGCAATCGACCAAGGGATTATCCGCTCGCCGGCAGCGCTACCAAATATGGCTTCGATATAGGGTGCGTAGGTGTCAATTTCCGGTGTCATGACGATGATATCGCGGGGTTGCAGTTCGGGGTCTTGTTCAAACATCTGCAAGAGTTGATCATAGAGCACCTGCACTTCGCGCATGGGGCTGTGGCAGCTATGGAGCGTGAGGGAGTGGTCTTGCGGGGTCACCGGGGAGGGCGTGTAATCACCTTGTCCGCGCTCCAGTAACTGCAAAATATCCGATTGAATGGACTCCAGCAGGGTGCTTTCATCCAGGTAGACGCTACAGTCATGATCTTCGACGGTGTACTGCTCCTGATGGATTAAGCGTTGAAAATCACGCCCCTGCTTGCCCATGGAGGCGAGTAGCGAGTTGCCCACTTCATACATTTCAGAGCAGTCTGGTTTGCCCTGTTTTTGCCACAGTTGGCGCAGTCTGGCGACCGTTTTGGGGGCGCTGATATCTTCCCAGAAGGCCAGGCAAGGGTTGAGTGTGAAGAGGTGAACGTCGATTTTTTTGGCCACAGCCGCCAACACGTCAAGATAGCTGGGTGGCAGGTTGTTAATGCCAAATACCATCAAGCGTTGTGGCAGTTTTTGTGGGTCGATTTTGTCCAGTGCTGCCCGTTGCATAAACTGCTGGTGCAGGCTGGCGCGGTGAACGGGGGGGGTGTCACCTACAACCGCTCGCCACAGGCGCGACTGCCAGGGCTGTTTTTCACAGCCACTATCCTCTCCGCGTTGCCATGCGTGAATCCATTCGGGGCGGTAGATCAGGTATTGTTCAAAGGTGTCTGCGATGTAACGGCATAGCTGATACTGCTTGAGCTGCTCACGGCCAGATTTTAAATAGTGCTTTAGGGGTGTGAATTCTGGCTCATCAAGCAGCCTGGGGAGGCAGTCCATTAAGCGCCATGTGAGAATTGAGCGATCAAAAAGGGAGCTTTCAGGTACGTTATCAAGCTGGCTGCGGTACAATTTCCAGATGTAGCTGGCGGGCAGCGGGTAGTCACAATTGGCGCTGATTCCCTGCACTTGTGCCAGCTGCATCGAGAGCCAGCGTGCCATCCCTTGGTGCTGGGTGACAATCACCTCAGGGGCGAGTACCGATTGCAGTGGCTCCACCTGTATGGTAGCTGCCATATAGATAGCAAGCTGCTCCAGGCGGTTGCTGTGATAGACCTTTAGCATGGGGTTATTACAGTTTTTTGTTTAGGGAGTGCCAGTTTACATTGTCGGAAAATGAATGTGCTGGTTTATGGGCTCTGAAAGCGATTAAATGTGGCTTTAGCTTCGTATGTACAGCCCGATGTATACTCTCTATAGTCGATGAGATCTTTGCACCCATGAGGTCGGCAAGGATCTCGAAGAATTAACCAGACGGGTAGGCTCTGCCCGATTAAAAAGATAGGCCATAAAATGAATCTTCACGAATATCAAGCCAAAGCACTTTTCGCCCAGTATGGCGTTAGGGTGCCGAATAACACGGTCGTCAGTAATCTGGAGGAGGCTGAATCGGCACTGGATTCAATTACTACAATGCCTTGGGTTATCAAGGCTCAGGTGCATGCCGGTGGGCGTGGTAAGTCAGGTGGTGTCAAACTTACCCGTGATCGTGCGGAGGCGCTGGAATTTATCAATAATATGCTCGGCTCACGTTTGGTGACCTACCAGACAACGGCTCAGGGGCAGCCAGTTAACCAGGTGTTGATCGAAGAGCCAAGCCGTATTGAGCGAGAGCTCTACTTGGGCGCTGTGCTTGATCGCGCTTCCCGCCGGATTACCTTTATGGCATCCACCGAAGGGGGGGTTGAGATTGAAAAAGTGGCGGCAGAAACACCGGAAAAAATCCTTAAAGCATCTATCGACCCGTTGGTTGGTCTGCAACCGTACCAGGTGAGAGATATCGCCTTTGCGCTGGGGCTGAAAGGAGACCAGATTAAACAGTTTGGTAAAATAATGGGTGGCCTTGCCACTATCTTTGAAGATAAGGATCTTAGCTTATTGGAGATTAACCCCTTGGTTGTTACCGAAGAGGGTGACCTGATCTGTCTGGATGGCAAGGTTAATATTGATGACTCGGCTCTCTACCGCCAGCCAGAGATAAAGGCACTGCGTGATGTTAGCCAGGAAGATGCCCGGGAGGTGCGTGCGACCGAATGGGATCTTAACTACATTTCACTGGACGGTACTATCGGCTGCATGGTGAATGGTGCCGGCCTGGCGATGGCGACCATGGATCTCATCAAGCTACACGGTGGTGATCCGGCCAATTTCCTCGACGTGGGTGGGACGGCGACTAAGGAGCGTGTTGCTGAGGCGTTTAAAATTATTTTATCTGACGATAAGGTGGAAGGGATTCTGGTTAATATTTTTGGTGGGATTGTGCGTTGCGACATCATCGCTGAAGGCATTATCGCCGCCGTTGAAGAGGTGGATATTAAGGTGCCGGTGGTGGTGCGATTAGCGGGTAACAGCGCCCACCGGGGAAGCGAGTTACTCAGCGAAAGCGGTTTGAATATTATCGCTGCGGAAGATCTTGACTCAGCAGCACAGAAAATTGTCGATGCGGTAGGAGCATAACAGTGAGCATATTGATTAATAAAAACACCAAGGTCATCTGTCAGGGTTTTACCGGCAAGCAGGGAAGTTTTCATTCTGAACAGGCGATTGCCTACGGCACACTGATGGTGGGTGGTGTTACACCGGGCAAAGGCGGTGCTGAACACCTTGGCCTGCCGGTTTTTAACACGGTTAAGGATGCAGTGGCTGAAACAGAGGCGAGTGCCTCGGTTATCTATGTGCCCGCCCCCTTTTGTCTTGATGCGATACTGGAAGCTACGGATGCGGGAATTAAGCTCATTGTCTGTATCACCGAAGGGATACCTGCTCGTGACATGTTAAAGGCGAGCCTGATTGTTAAGGCGGCCGGTGCGCGTTTGGTGGGGCCTAACTGCCCGGGTGTGATTACACCGGGTGAGTGCAAAATTGGTATTATGCCAGGGGATATTCATCAGCCAGGGAGCGTGGGTATCGTCTCCCGCTCGGGCACACTAACCTACGAAGCGGTGGCGCAGACTACAGCCATCGGCTATGGACAGAGTACCTGTGTGGGTATCGGTGGTGACCCGATTCCCGGTACCACGTTTATCGACTGTCTGGCGCTATTTCAGAACGACCCAAAGACAGAATCGATCATCATGGTGGGTGAGATTGGCGGCAGTGCTGAAGAGGAGGCCGCTGAGTATATTAAGGATAATGTCACCAAACCGGTAGTGGGTTATATTGCGGGTGCCACCGCGCCAAAGGGAAAGCGTATGGGTCACGCGGGAGCGATTATCGCCGGCGGTAAGGGGACAGCTGAAGATAAGTTTAAAGCACTGGAGCGGGCAGGCGTTACCACCACCCACTCCCCAGCCGAGCTAGGCAGTACCTTGAAAAAATTGGTAGAGGGTGGTTAGTTAACACCAGCGGCCCTATGGTTTTTTCAGCTCTGAAAGCGAGGTGGTTTTTTCTCTGTCGATAATGTCGCTTAAGATGAGTGCGGTCTCCTGTAATTCCACTCGTTTGAGTGCATCGGAGGTACTTTCGTGCTCTTTTCTCTCAGCCTCTTCATCCACTTTTTCATCGTCCTGAAGGGGTGCTAACCCTTGTGCGACACGGAATGTGTTGATGCGTTGGTCGTGGCTCTCTTCAAGTTGTTTGCGCTCTTGTTTACGCTGCTCTTTTAGCAGCGTAACACTCTTCTTCTCTTCCATAATATGGCGCTGCTCTGCCTGTGCCAGCAAAAACTCAAAGCCGCTGTTGGTTGTAATGCGTTGTTGGTGTTGCTGAATAACATCATTCAGCTGAAAGCCAGTCTGGCGGTAGGGTGTAAATTTAGCGGGCTTAATGGTGGCCCAAGGAAGGGCGTTATCATATGAACGCTCACCCTGTTTGGCATCTTGTTCGGCGGTTGGGAATTGTATGTCGGGTATTACGCCACGGTGCTGGGTACTGTCACCGTTGACACGAAAAAACTGTGCCATGGTGAGTTTTAACTGCCCCAGCCCTAGCTCTTTAGAGCGAACATAGCGATTAAGGTCAACCATAGTTTGCACGGTGCCTTTTCCGTATGTCGGCTCGCCGATAATGACGCCACGACCATAGTCTTGAATCGCTCCGGCAAATATTTCTGAAGCGGAGGCGCTGTAGCGGTTAACCAAGACGGCCAGTGGGCCAAGATAGGCGATGTTGGCATCGGTATCATCATCTGATTTTATCTTCCCTTTGCCATCACGAATTTGCACCACAGGACCTTCTTTGATGAAGAGTCCGGTCAGTGCGACGGCCTCTGGCAATGAGCCACCTCCATTATTGCGCAGGTCGATGATTAAGCCATCAATGCCCTGTTGCTGAAGTGCTTCGATAAGTGCCAGTGCGTCACGGGTGGTGCTGCGGTAATCATCATCACCACGGCGGTAACCTTCGAAGTCCATATAGAATGTTGGAATCGAAATCACGCCGATTTTTTTTGCGCCATTGCCCGGTAGTTCAATAATCGATTTTTTCGCTTGCTGCTCTTCTAGCTTGATCTTGTTCCTTTTCAGGGTGATTATTTTGCTTGGGCCATCCAGGCCACTCTCTTTCGGAAGCAGTTGTAACCGAACAATACTATCTTTGGGGCCACGAATAAGGTCCACCACATCATCCAGACGCCAGCCGACAACATCTTCCATTTCACCCTCTTCTCCCTGTGCAACGCCGGTAATGCGATCTTTAGCGTGTATCAGCTGGCTCAGGTCAGCGGGTCCACCAGGAATAATTTTTTGTACTGTGGTCATCTCATCAGCGATGCGTAAAACGGCACCAATCCCTTCAAGTGAGAGGCTCATGTTGATTTTGAAATTCTCAGAGTTGCGCGGTGAAAAATAGCCGGTATGTGGCTCAATGCTGCGTAAGTAGGCGTTGATGAAATACTCATACGCATCTTCAGCTTGGGTTTGTGTGACGTGTGTTTTGATGCGTTGGTAGCGTTTTTGCAGTACCTCTTGAATATCGTCAGGCTCTTTGTTGGCCAACATGAGATTGAGCACATCATTCTTTACACGTTTGCGCCAAATTTCATCCAGTGCCGCACCATTAGCAGCCCAGCTCGACTCACTGCGATCCAGTGTCAGTAACTCATCAATTGTAAAGTCGAAGGCTAATGGTAGGCGTGACAGTGCGTAATCTGCACGCTCAATGCGGCGTTGGCTATAGCGCTGGAAAATGTCGAAGGCGGGCGACATGTCACCTCTTTTCAAGGCATCATCCAGCGTCGTCTGGTAGCGTTCAAAGCTGTCGATATCCTGCTGGGTAAAAAAACTGCGATTGGGATCAAGGGTGGTAAGGTATTTTTCCAATATTAGTTTCGACTGCTGGTTGGTCAGCTCAGTCTGCTTATAGTGATAGTCATTTATAAACTGGGTAATCAATCGAGTTGATATGGTGTGCTGCGGCAGTGGTTCTAGTGGTGTTGATGAGGCAGGTGGTGCAGCAATTAGAGGCGTTGCGATGCTGAGAAACAGCAGTCCAATTAGAGATTTTTTTAACATCGGTGGTACCTGTTACATCATTAGTTGGCTCCATTATAGAGCATAATGGAGCGGCAGTGTATTAACCGCAGTGGCTCAGGTTTAATCAGCCAGGGTGGATTATCGCCGTTGATAATGCCGCTGCCAAAACTGAGCACGCTCTTCATCTTTCGGCTGTCCGTATAAGCCATCATTGAAGGTTTTATAGAGCGCCCACTGTGCCGGTTTATGATGAGCGATGGCCGCTTTCTCGATCCACTGTAGGCCGCCCTCCTCATTTTTTTTAATGCCTTCGCCGGCGAGCAGTAACATGCCGAGGGCAAGCTGAGCGCGTGGTCGTTGCTGTCTTGCCGCCATGCTGAGCCAAAGTGCAGCCTTTTTGAAGTTTTGTGCTCCACCCTCTCCCTGGATCAGCATCAAACCGTAGCTCTCTTGTGACTTGCCATCACCCTGTTGTGCCGCAAGTGACCAGTAGTGGGCGGCTTGTGGCCAGTCGGCTTTAATGCCCATCGCAAAATAGAGCATGGCGGCAACACTGGTTTGAGCTTTTAAGTGGCCATTATCAGCTGCTTTTTTATACCAATCCAGTGCTAGTTGATGGTCTACACCCATCCCCATACCATGTCGATACATGACTGCAATACGGTGCTGGGCATTGGCATCATTCTGTTGGGCGAGAGGGGTGAGTATGGCCAGCGCACGACTGTACTCCTGTGCTTGGAATGCTTCCATACCACGTTCATAATCGCTCCCCTGGGCATAGCCTGCCCAAAACAGGAGGAGTAATAGCCAATAATGCATGTGATTTAACCGTCTTTGTTAATGCGGTTGAACTCAGTGTGGCTGCACTTGGGGCAAGGAGGAATACGTCCTGTTTTATGGAAGTGAATCTCCTCTTTGCAATTTAAGCATTGGAGTGTACCGATACCTGCGATCTGCCCCGTGTGCCACCCTTGGGCATCTGCCTGCATGGCGATTTGATCAAGCTCCAGCCGGGTTTTATCAACCACTTGTGAGAACATATCGAGTAGTTTGCTTTCGATCAGCAGCAGGTCGAGGCGTAGCCAATCTTTTATTTCATCGCCGTGTTCACCGAGGAAGGTAGCGGCATCGTGGATATCACGTTGTAGGTATTTGGCGATATCATCCGCCTCTTCACGAGTCAGCTCACCCAGCTCAACGGCTTTCTCTTTTGCATAGCGGGTGGCTTTTTCAAAACGGGGTTGGGTCTCGCGACCCAGATCGCTGATAAACTCTTTGGTTCGCTCCAGCATCTGGTCGTAGGCGTGGCTCTGTTTATCATTATGCTCGCTCATGGTGTCCTCTCTGGCGGTTAATTTCTCTAAATTAGGTCCAATCAGCCCATATCCAGAGCTGTCTTAGCAAGTATAGTCGTCTCTTGTCGGGCTACACGCTCTCTTTTTGGTTGCACTGCTGCTGCCAAAAGCCGAGTGCATGTTGCGCCAATGGATAGGGAATCGTTGTAGGCGCTAGCTCATCCTCATCATACAGGGATTCGATGTGAATGCCTTGTTGATCACAGCTATAGTGGTAAAGATTGCCGGAACTGCACCCTTGTTGGCGCTCGATGGCCTGTCGTAGTGAGGCTAACTGGCTAGGGGCGCACTGCACATCCATACATAAAAAGGCATGCAGCCGTTGGTGAATCGGATTGTGACCATCAAAGTCTGGCCAAGGGTGTGATGGCATTGTGGTGAGCCTTCTATTGATAGATTGGAAAGGCAGTATTGATGCGTTGTGGATTATCTCGGAGTCGGGCCGAGGCTATTAGATAACTGCGGCCATCGAGGCCCGTGCAAAATTTAGAGTCGCTCACACCTGGGTTGCTTGGGCCACAACTGGCCCAGCTGGGCGAAGTGCACTTACCTTGCTGTTGATGGATAGAGTAGACAATAGAGTGTTTTATCTGCTCCGCACTACAGTGGCTGGGAAACATCGATGAAAAGCCCTTGCGGTGTTGCTCTTTAAATATCAGTTGAATGTTACGCAGGGTGTAGATGCCTTGCCGGTTGGGTTGGTCTGCCAGCTCGGCATCGCGGTAGCTGCTGGGTGGGTGGCCATTAGGCATGGCATGGAAGCCGACAACACGTCCTTTGCGGTTGATCTCACCACAGAATATATGTTTCAGGTTGAGTTGAATGCTCTTGATTGGCTTGCTCCAGTGGGGGAGCGTGCTGCAATTGATGCCTTCAAAAGTGGGGAGTGAGGAGGCGGTGCCCTGTTGTGAGTCGCTACAAGCACTCAATAATAGGACGGCAGCAAGTATTAAAAGGCTGTTGTAACGACTCAGCGTATTCATTTTTCACCTCGACGCTTTGTTATTTGCGTACTCAATCGGTCACATATTTATTATATGCTCGCTTTTTGTGTGCGAAAAATTCTCGAATTTAGGCAAATCTAAACACGCTGAATAGTTATATGAAGCATCATCTCCGCCAATCGGCGGGCATGATACGGTTACCCTCATCCTCGAATAGAAATGTGCGTTGCGTCTCCATCCGCAGGTGAGGGCGTTATCAAGGCCTTTACCATTACACCGGGTTGTCATCACCCTTTTTGGTTGCTTCAGCTTCTGGTTGCTGGGTAGCGGCTGGCGCGGGTGTTGCTGTTTCGGTTTTGTGGTTAGTTTGCGAATCCACAGCACTATTGACAGTTTTTTCAGTGGCAGGCTTTTCACTGGTTAGCGGTTTTTTAGCCTGACTACTCTCTTGGGCTTGCTGTGCTTTTTCTGCTGCGCGCTTAGCCGCAGTACTGGGTGAAAGCGGCGCTGGATCAGGCTTTATGAACTTGGGCTTCTGTGGTTTTTCAGTGCTGGTTTTTTCCTTTTCTTGGGTGGGAAGAGGTGCTTTATCCTCACTCTTAACTGCCACAGGAGCTGCAGGCTTGGTTTCCACAGGCGCAGGCTTAGTTTCCACAGGAGTCGGTTTAGTTTCCGCAGGAGTCGGCTTAGCTTCCACAGGAGTCGGCTTAGCTTCCGCAGGCGCAGACTGTTGCACTGTCTTTTGCTCGAGGGTGGTCGTGCTACTGGTCGTCTCGGGTGTATCGACACTAGCCGGTGTTGCGACTACGCGATCCTCGGCTGCTTTTGGCTGCTCGGTTTTGCTCACTTCACTGCTGCTAAGTAATGCTCTTGTTGCGTCCGGGTTGCTATCACGGCGTGGACGGCGCATACGTGGCGCGTTATCTACGGGTGATTGTGCTTGGCTCTCTGAACTTTGTGGTGACGGTACAGCGTTTTCAGTTTGTGGCTGATCACTGTTCTGAGGCTCATTGCGGTTACGGTTACGGCTGCGATTACGGTTACGATTACGATTACGACGCTCACTTTTCGGGCGACTGTTTTCACCGCTCTCAGCATTTTCATCGTCATGGGTATGCTCTGCTACTTGGTTTGTGGCCTGCTGAGCGGTGTTGTTACGCTGTCCGCCCTCTTGGTTTCGTTCACCACGAGGGTTGCGGCGGCGTGCATCATTACCTTGCTCGCGTCCTCGATTGCGGCCACGGTTTTGGTTGTTTCCGTTGCGCGGGTTGCGGTTGCGCGGGTTGCGATTACCATTGCGCTGTGGCGCTGCCGGCTTTTTCTCTTCTTCCTCTTCGGTACCAAACAGGCTGGCCCAGAGGCGTTTGATCAGGCTGGGTTTGGCGGGTTGCACGGGCTGCATGGGTTGTGCTTGTGGTGGTGCGGGTGTTGCGGGCACCACACTTTTTACTGCGGCCTCTTCAGTTTTGGCTTTGACTCGGGTAGGTTGTGCGGCTACTTCAGGCTCCACTTTAGTGGCCATCTGGTAGCTGCTTTGTTGTGGGTTGGGTTGCGAGCCAACCTCATCTTCTCTGATGCGTTCAATTTCGTAACGCGGGGTTTCCATGTGGCGGTTCGGGATCAGTACAACCGAGATCTTTTGACGCGCTTCCACATCATGGATGACGGTACGTTTTTCGTTGAGCAGAAAAGTGGCAACTTCTACCGGGAGTTGAGCAACAATTTTGCCGGTGTTCTCTTTCATCGCCTCTTCTTCGATAATACGGAGTACTGAAAGGGCGAGAGATTCAACATTGCTCACGTGGCCTGTGCCGTCACAGCGAGGGCAGAGTGCCTGGCTTGATTCACCCAGTGATGGGCGCAGCCGCTGGCGTGACATCTCCAACAGGCCAAAGCGCGAAATGCGCCCGACCTGTACCCGGGCACGGTCCATCTTCAGGGCATCTTTGATGCGGCTTTCAACGTCACGCTGATTGCGCGAGCTGCTCATATCGATAAAGTCGATAACCACCAGTCCGCCAAGGTCACGCAATCGCAGTTGGCGGGCAATCTCATCGGCGGCTTCAAGGTTGGTATTACGTGCGGTCTCCTCGATGTCGCTGCCTTTGGTGGCACGTGCGGAGTTAATATCGATAGAGATCAGTGCCTCCGTGTGATCGATAACAATCGCACCGCCTGATGGTAGCCTCACTTCACGTTGAAAGGCCGTCTCGATCTGGGTCTCAATTTGGTAGCGTGTAAAGAGCGGGGTAGGATCCTGGTAGTGTTTTACCTTGTTCAGGTTGTGCGGCATAACCAGTTGCATGAACTCTCTTGCTTGGTTGTAAATGGCCTCGGAGTCGATCAGGATTTCGCTGATATCCTGACGGAAATAGTCACGGATAGCGCGAATAACAATATTGCTCTCCTGATAGATCAGGAAGGGCGCTTTACGTTGAACTGCGGCCTCATCAACTGCGGTCCAGAGCTGTAGCAGGTAGTCGAGGTCCCACTGTAGCTCTTCGTGGGACTTGCCAACACCTGCGGTGCGGACGATCATGCCCATGCCGTCGGGTAGCTCGAGTGCATTGAGCGCATCGCGTATTTCATTGCGATCCTCGCCAGTGATTCGGCGTGAGACACCGCCTGCACGAGGGTTGTTGGGCATCAGAACCAGGTAGCGGCCTGCCAGGCTTATGAAAGTAGTGAGCGCTGCGCCTTTGTTGCCGCGCTCTTCTTTATCCACTTGAACAACAACTTCCTGCCCCTCTTTGAGGACCTCTTTGATACTAACGCGGCCACTGGTGTTGGCACCTTCTACAAAGTAGCTGCGTGAGATCTCCTTGAGTGGCAAAAATCCGTGACGCTCTGATCCATAATCAACGAAAGCCGCTTCGAGGCTTGGCTCGATACGGGTAATAGTGCCTTTATATATATTGGATTTTTTCTGCTCGCGGCTGCTGGTTTCAATATCAAGGTCGTAGAGTTTTTGGCCATCTACAAGGGCCACGCGCAACTCTTCAGGTTGAGTTGCGTTAAACAACATTCTTCTCATTATGTCTCTCATGCGCTCTACCACGCTTCGCATCGGCAGAACTGAAGTATCTTTTTTGTTGGCTGGCTGGCGTCATCACCGCTTAAGGGGGAGGCCAGCTGTCAGCTGTATACTTTTAAGTGGGTATTAAACCCAGGCTCCGTCTAAATCATCGAAGCGCAGAAGAGCTATTCAATTGAAGTTCACCACTTTTATCGGGGAGGGCTTCAGTTCATATAAAGAGACCTGCTTAAGGAAGCTGTGAACAAATCATGATTGCTTTACGCTGGCTTAAACTGCCCTCATTTATCTCGAAAGTCACACAAACAGATTAACTGTTACTGCGTCATTCGAAATATATTGAGAACAGTTTTTACTTAGCCTAAACCCAATCAGGCTCATTCAGAGCCTTTCTAAATACAGATCTCGAAAAAATATTTTGTCAATTTCCCTGTGTGACAAGGTGGTTATTCACCACTCACAACGGCCGTCACATAAACTGTAAAACTTTTATTACGTTTGGGATTATAATGGCTCTTCTCCAGAAACACAGCATTTTTTTAATTCTTTGCTGAACTCTCCATTTTAATTGAGTGAATAATCGTATCTATGAGCAGATCTGTACAGCAAGCGACTATCGATGAAGGCCATGAAGGGCAGCGTATCGATAACTTTTTACTCTCTAGGCTCAAAGGCGTTCCCAAAAGCCGTATTTATCGCATTTTGCGCAAGGGAGAGGTGCGTGTAAATAAAAAGCGAATTAAGCCGACCTATCGCCTGCAAATTGGCGATATTGTCCGTATTCCACCGGTGCGTATGGCAGAGGCGGGGGAGGTGATTCGTGCGCCCCAGGCTTTTTTAGCTTGTTTGGAGGCAGCGATTCTGTATGAGGATGAGCAGTTGATTGTTATTAACAAGCCCTCAGGTTTGGCTGTGCACGGTGGTAGTGGTATCAGCGTGGGAGTCATCGAAGGTTTTAGGCAGCTCCGTCCTGATGCCCACTTTCTTGAATTGGTTCATCGCCTGGATCGGGATACCTCGGGTTGCCTGATGATCGCCAAAAAACGCAGCATGCTGCGCGCTCTTCACGCCCTGCTACGGGAGGGTGCTATTAGTAAAATCTACTGTGCGCTGGTGCGGGGTGGTTGGCATGGTGAGGCGCGGCGAGTCGATGCGCGGCTGCAAAAAAACACCCTGAAGTCAGGGGAGCGCCTAGTGCGTGTGCACCCGGAGGGGAAGACGGCGCTAACAACATTTCACCCCATGAAGCACTATAGTGATGCCACCTTTGTGCAGATTGATCTTGGCACGGGTCGTACCCATCAAATCCGGGTGCATGCTCAGCATATCAAAAAGCCCATTGCCGGGGATGAAAAATATGGTGACCAACAATTCAATGAAAAAATGCAGGGGCGTGGACTTAAGCGCCTCTTTTTGCACGCGCAAGAGTTGCGTTTTATTCACCCGGTGGCTGAGGTGACATTGGCGGTTCAGGCCCCCTTAAGTGATGAATTAAAAGCTGTTTTAGAGGGTATGAGCTGAATGACCTCTAAATCCTATGCGCTGATTGTGTTTGACTGGGATGGCACTTTGATGGACTCAGAGGCGAAAATCGTCAATGCCATGCAGGCGGCTATTGCTGATGTTGTCATGCCGTTTCGTAGTCGTGAACAGATTAAAGATATTATTGGTCTGGGGCTCCAAGAGGCGCTCTCTGCACTTTTCGATGGGATTGATGAAGCGCAATCGATTCAGTTGATCGATGCGTATCGACATCATTTTTTATTCGCGGATGAGACACCGATGCCGATGTTTGAAGGTGTGGGTCGTTTGCTTGAAACGTTGAATAAACAGGCGTACTGGTTGGCCGTTGCCACAGGAAAGAGCCGCAAAGGGTTGGATCGGGTGTTGGATGAGTGTAATCTGCGCCATTACTTTCATGTCACACGCTGTGCTGATGAGTGTTTTTCCAAGCCCCATCCTCTGATGATGGAGGAGATTATGGCGTTTGTGGGTGTGACATCAAATGAGACACTGATGGTGGGTGATAGTGAGTACGACATGCTGATGGCGAAAAACGCAGGTGTGGATGCACTGGCGGTCAGCTATGGCGTACACGAGAAGAAGCGACTTTTGGATTGTGGTGCCTTGGGCTGCCTCGATGATATTCGCGAATTACATGACTGGTTGCCGGGTGAAAAATAATGAGTGATGAGAAGAAAAATCAAACACCAGAGGGTGGTGTAACAAAAGATGTGTGGACTGAGGGTGAGCCGGTACACGCTTCTCGTAATGAAACCGATGCTTCAACAGCAAAAAAAGAGCAGGAGGTTGATGAGGCTGCGTGGCAGCGTGACCTGCTGAATCGACTGGCCTTTTCTGCAGTCAACGAACAGCGGCGTACCCGCCGTTGGGGTATCTTTTTTAAGTTTATGGTGTTCGCCTATATCTTCTTTATCCTGTTTTATATCCCGCGAGACTGGGGCGGGGCTGACATTAAGCTGGGGGGGGAGCATACCGCACTGATCGAAATTTCAGGTGTGATTGCAGCCGATACCCCCGCAAGTGCGGATACGGTTGTCGGTGGTTTGAGAGCGGCCTTTAAGGATACAAATACGGCGGGTATTATCTTGCGTATCAACAGTCCTGGTGGCAGCCCAGTGCAGTCGGGTTACATTTATGATGAAATCAAGCGCTTGCGTGCACTGTATCCGGCAATTCCGCTCTATGCGGTGGTGGTGGATGTCTGCGCTTCCGGTGGTTATTACATCGCAGCGGCAGCCGATGAGATTTATGCCGATAAGGCGAGTATGGTCGGTTCGATTGGTGTCGTGATGAATGGCTTTGGTTTTACCGGCGCGATGGATAAGCTGGGTGTGGAGCGTCGCCTTTTAACCGCCGGAAGCAGTAAAGGGTTTTTGGACCCTTTCTCTCCCTTGAAAACCGATGAGGTGGACCATGTGAAAGGGATGCTGGGTAACATCCATCAGCAATTTATCGATGCGGTTAAAAATGGCCGAGGTGACCGACTTGCAGACTCCGATAAGATTTTCACAGGGCTTGTCTGGAGTGGTGAGCAAGCCGTGGAGCTGGGTTTAGTCGATGGTTTAGGGAGTAGCAGTTATGTCGCACGCGAGGTGATTGGTGTTGAACGAATTGTCGATTTCACACCACGCCCCGACTACTTCCAACAGTTCGCTGACCGTATTGGAATGACGATGGCCAACGGTTTATCGAATCAGTTAGGCCTCTCGCTTGAGTGATTGGCTTTAAAACCCTGATTTTCGGATCATGACTTGATTAGGGTGTGACCTTTGCCTGGGAGTTGAGGCTGATGCCAGTTGACTTGTTTAGATTTTTTTCACCCGCAGGGCTATTGCTTGTTCTACTGTTGATCTTGTCGGGTTGTACATCTTTAGGCCCGGTGGGCGCGCCGGGTTTTGATGATGAATTTTCACGCACCATAGCGCCGGGTGAACAGCTTGAACACTACGCACCTTGTTATCTTTATGCGGGAACCTACATGGATGGTAAGCCGTTTACTGTTCCCGTTTATGAAGGGGTGCTGGTGATGACTGATCAGCGGATTATTTTTACTCAGTGGGATGCGTCGGAAAAATACTACAAGCCACGGGTATGGATAAAATTGAGTGATATCAGACGGGTGAAAAAACAGCACGATTCGTTACTTCGTTATGTGGCTGTTGAAGGGCGTGATATGAGCAGGAATGCCTATCATATGATGGGGCCGAGCGTGGATCTGGTTTATGAGAAGATCAGGGCGTCGGTTAAAAGCCGGTTATCGTCACCATAACGAACACTATTTACCCTGGTTCGCTTTTTTTTCTATTTTTCTCCGCAAATAGGTTCCGGCTAATATTGATGTGGGTAGTGCGACACCTGCGACGATAAGAGATGAAATTACCCAGTAAGGATCCATGTAACCCGCTTCGGCATAGGCGAGGCCGTGAAAGATGAGTAGGGTATATGTCACGCTTGCAATATTCGCGGGCCAATAGGGTTTGATGAAGTAGTGGCAAAACAGGCTGCAAATCAGCGCGATGGTTGTGGCCGCAAGCAGGCTGACAAGAAGGGCTATCATGGGTTTTCCTTAGGTTTTGCAGATTTTAGTTGGCCCATTTTAGCTTGTTTTTAAGGTGTATTGGTAGGTGATATAATGTGTGCAAAAATCTCACGGTTTTGCTTGTTAAGTATTGGCTTGAATGTCCGACTAACTGACTAATGCCTGTCTGTAGTGTAGTTCTCTCTCTTCTTTTGATTATCCCGGATAGCCGATGCTGAAGCTTGGTGGTAAGTTGATTCTTGGTGTGTTGCTGACCCTGGGAACAATTCTTTCAGTTGGTTTTTATTTTATTTTGGATAAGCAGACGGCTGGCTTGCTGGATGAGATACGAGAAAATTCGATCTCTATTTCTAATATTGTCAGTTTGAGTATTGGCGAGATCTTAGGTGAAATTGAGAGCCAGCAAAACCAGCTGCAATCCCTTTCGGATGAGCTGGTGAAGCATCCCGATATTGAGAGTGTGGTTGTTTTGGGGGGGCTCAGTCATGTTATTGCCAGTACCACTCCCCAGCTGACCCCATTTGAGCCGAAAGGTGCGCTCTCTTCCAGGATTGCAGCTGTTTTTGAAACAGCTCTGCCGCAAGATATTTTTTCTGAAAAGGAGGGGTTTCAGCGCCTCTATGCGGTGGTGGGCGGGCATGATGGGGTGGTCGCAGTGGTGATGGTCTCATTTGCCTCGGCGAAATCCAGTAGTAGCGAGGAGGATGTTACTCAAGCTACCCGGGCACATATGGCAGAAATTCTCCACCATAAGAAGGAGAACAAACGCTTTCTTAATAAGCTGGTAACCCAGGTTCGTGATCTTCCAGAGGTGATGACTCTGGAGGTTTATAATGAACAAATTATGTTGCTACAGTCTTATGCTGATCAGCAGTTAGTAGACCCTGTTATCCTCTCTTCATCTATCAAACATGTGTTTAATTCAGGTGTCGCCCATGAGTCGGGTGGCGACGATGTCGGCTATTACCAGCGCTTAGAACCGGTATTCTTTTTGGGCGGTGATGAGGTTATTGGTGTGGTGCGTCTGGTTAAGGATATGCAGCCGGCACTCGATAAGGTTGCTGAGCTCTCTCATACCATGCGTCTTATTGTGGCGACGGTGGCGATTGCAATATTCTTTGTACTTTCATGGTTAATGCAGCGAGTTATTATTCGCCCGATTCGCCTGCTTTCTGAATCGGCACAACTACTTTCTGAGGGGCATTTTAAGAAGGTTAAGGTGCCGCGTTCCAACGATGAAGTTGCGCAGCTGGGGCGTTCATTTAACCGTATGGTGGATTATCTCTTTGACTCCCAGTCAAAGCTCATTAACGCTAATGAATACAATGAAAACATTCTTCGCACCATGGGGGATGCTCTTTTTGTGGTCGGGGTGGATTACCGCATAGAGCATGTGAATGATGCGGCGCTGAAATTATTAAACTATCCGGCGCGGGATGATGTGATCGGTTTTCCGCTTAGCCTGGTTTGCAGTGATACCCCGGACTGCAAAGGTGAACAGCTCTCATTCTTGATGGAAGATTATGACTTTAATGATCAGGAGAAGTACCTGATCACACGTACTGGAAGTTTTGTGCCGGTGTTACTCTCCTTTTCTCATATTTACGGTGCCGATGGTGAGGTGGATGGCGCGGTATGTGTTGCTAAGGATATTACTGAGCGGAAACGTACCGAGCAGGTGTTGCGCGAGGCGCACGTTAAGCTGGAGGCGCGAGTCAAATATCGTACAGAGGAGCTGTTTCAGGAGAAAGAGCGACTGCAGGTAACATTACGATCAATTGCAGAAGCGGTGGTGACCGTGGATACCCTAGGGCAAATCGCCTATTTCAATCCCGCCGCTGAGCGGGTGACTGGCTGGTCATCTTTTGAGGTTATTGGGCGCGATATGGAGGAGGTGTTGCCATTCTTTGACGAGAAGGGTGAGCGGATGGATTCTGGGTTGCTTAAGGAGTGTATTGATCAAGGTTATTGTGGCCAACTGAATGTGAACCACAGTATGAACTTACTGAATCGTCGTGATGAGATGGTGGCGATTGAGAGCACCATTGCTCCGATGCTGGATAACTATGGCAATGTAACCGGTATTGTGGTGGTTTTCAGGGATGTGAGTGAAGAGCGCAGGCTGCGCAAACAGCTGTTACATCAGGCAAACCATGATGCGTTAACCGGGCTTTTCAACCGTTTGGTTTTTGAAAGGAAGCTGGAGGAGTCGCTTAATCTTGCGCGCAATACCGGTGTTGAGCATGCGGTGCTGTTTCTTGATCTTGACCAGTTTAAAGTGGTTAACGATACCTGTGGCCATGTGGCGGGTGATGCGTTATTGCAGCAGCTTACATCACTGTTGCGTGAAAAGATGCGGGCGACTGATATGCTGGCTCGTCTTGGCGGAGATGAGTTTGGAGTAATACTTAATAGTTGCTCACTGGATCATGCCAAGAAGATTGCCCTCGCACTGTTAGGTATTGTGCGAGAGTTTCGTTTTATCTGGGAAGATAAAACATTTGAAGTGGGTGTCAGTATTGGCTTGGTGATGCTGGATGAAAATTCAGAGAGTGTGGCATCTATCATGAGTGCGGCGGATATTGCATGTTATGCGGCTAAGGATGGCGGACGAAATCGTTACCACCTTTATGAAGCCAGTGATACGGAGCTTAAGCAACGTCATGGTGAAATGCAGTGGGTAACGCTGATTAGCAAAGCGATTGCAGAGGATCGATTTGTCCTGCACCTGCAAAAGATCAAGGCATTGAAGGAGGATGGTGGTAGTGCGCACTATGAGCTGCTGTTACGCATGGTGGATGATAACGGTGCTTTAATTCCCCCGGGTGCATTTCTACCCGCTGCTGAGCGTTATGGTTTGATTGCCAGTGTTGATCGCTGGGTGATTGAAAGAGGGTTGTCTGTTTTAGCAAAATATCTCAAGAAAAATCCGGGAGAAGCGTGTGTTTTTGCGATCAACCTTTCGGGTATGTCGATTGGCGATGATGGTTTTCTTGACTATATCCAGGAGCAGATAGCACGGCATGAGTTGCCACACCACTGTATCTGTTTTGAGATTACCGAAACAGCGGCGGTGGCCAACCTTGCCCGTGCGCGTGAATTTATCAAGGCGCTGCGTGCTTCTGGGTGCAAGTTTGCACTGGATGATTTTGGTTGCGGTGTCTCATCCTTCAGCTATTTGAAAAACCTACCGGTGGATTACCTCAAGATTGATGGCCTGTTTGTGCGTGATATGGCGGATGACTCAATTGATTACGCAATGGTTGAGGCGATCAACAATATTGGCCAGGTTATGGGTCTCAAGACCATTGCAGAATTTGTTGAGAGTCAGGCTGTTTTGGATTGCTTGGTGGCGCTGGAGGTCGATTATGCTCAAGGCTACTATATCGGCGAGCCGATCCCCCTTGAGGAGATCTAGTATATTAACCCTTCGGGCGTTTCTGTGGCACTCCGCCTCGGCGCTATAGCACTTGTTGAGGGAGTAACCATTCCCTGCGAGCTCTGCCTTGATGCGAAATGCCACAGAATCGCTGACTAGGCAATATAAGAGGGTTGATGTACTAGTTTTGACATTGAGGGCAAAAAAAGCTTGATCGTTGCCCCTGTGTGATTTGCTTAATAGGTGTATGGCAGTGGGTGCAAGGCTGGTCTGTACGCCCGTATACCTGTAGCTGTTGCTGAAAATAACCTGGCTTTCCGTCGCTTTGAGTGAAGTCACTTAGGGTGGTTCCGCCCTGTTTTATAGCCTCTTTCAGCACGGTTTTGATAGTGGTTGCTAGCTGGTGGCAGTGGCTTTTAGTGATGCTGGAAGCTTTTCGCCGTGGGTCGACTCCACAGAGAAACAGTGACTCATTGGCATAAATGTTACCCACTCCCACCACAACTTTGTTGTCCATTAAAAACTGTTTGATGGCTATTTTTCGTTTCCGGGATATTTGATGCAGGTGGTTGCCGTTGAACTGCTCTTCGAGAGGTTCTGGGCCAAGATCTCTTATAAGCGGATGCTGTGAGGCCGGCTGTGCGGTCCAGAGCACTGCACCAAAACGGCGTGGATCATTTAGACGCAGGCACTGACCGTTCTCCATTATCAAGTCAAAGTGATCATGCTTTTTTATGGGGGTTTGAGGTGGCAATATGCGCAGGGTACCTGACATGCCAAGATGAAGTATTAGTGTGCCATGGGAGAAGTTTAGCAGCAGATATTTGGCTCTTCGCTCGATGCTGTGTAGTCTCTTTTCGGGCAACATTTGTATCAGTTCAGTGGGGATTGGCCAGCGTAGCGTTGGATGGCGAATAATCACCTCCTTGACGCGTTCACCTTCCATGTGGGGCGTTATTCCGCGACGAACCGTCTCTACTTCCGGTAATTCAGGCACGGGCTATTCACTTGCTACTTTTATAGTGGGGAGGCGCGTCAGTTGAGCCAGGCTGCCTTCATTCAGGTGATATTGAATGCCCAGATCTGGGCGAGCAAGGATCAGTTCCGGGTCGCTGCTGACGAGTTCGAACTGGATGCTCTTCTGATTTTCAAAAGCTACTGTCATGCTGGCTTCACTATCGGTTGTCTGGTAAGGCGCGACTAATAGTGCACGGGCGTGCTGCCAATGGTCGAGCAGTTGCTGGACCTGATCTGCTGAGTAGTGCTCTGGTTGTGGTGTGACCTGCCATCTGCCTTGGTTGTGCTGTAGCGTTAGATTGTCCAGTGTGAGAGCCGTTATGTGTGCGCCCTCAGGTAGCAGGCGGGGTGATACATAGTCATGTGACGCGCCGCTGAGTTGATGAGAGAGGGTGTCATAGATCATGTGAACATGAGTTCCGAACTGGAGGTATCGCAACTGGTTTAATGGGTTGCGGTCACCAAAACAGGCTTGTTGCCGGTTATATTCGATGCAGAGTGATGGTTTCTCAAGACCAACTTGTTGAGGGTTTATTTCACTGAGTGGATATTGAATAAGGCTATCACTCTCCAGCAGTGCCAATAGTTCGGTAACCAGGGGTTTTTTAGCGGCTAGCGGTGGGTTTTGTAGCCACCACTGTTGCTCTTTTTTATGCAGAACGATGCTGGGGTAGCCTTGCCGGGTAACGGTTATGGTGTTGACCGACTCACGATCTAACAGAGGTGCAACCGTGGTGGGCGTGCCGAGTGTTGGTGTGTCGGCTGGCCAGAAAGTGATGGTTAACAGCAGCGCCAGCGTGAAGAGCAGTGAAATATTGAGTAGGTTCTTGGTGTGCATCAGCGCTTCCTGCGTCTTAGCCAGATCCAAACACCCGCCACCAGTAACCCCGCCGGGATGATCAACAAAAAACTAAAGCCAATAATGGCTTGATCAAGGGTGCTGAGTTCCAGCTGATTGTCATTGCGGCTTTTAGTTGGAATGGCGACAAAGCGGTCGTCATGGCTGAGCCAGTTGATAATGTTTACACCAAGGTCAAGGTTGCCGCCATTGCCTAAATAGCTGTTGGAGATAAAGTCGGCATCGTGAATAACCACCATACGCTGTTCACGCTCTGCTGATTGTCGGGTCATGGTGAGACCCAGGATGATGGGACCAGGGTGATCTTTTTCGCTATTGAAATCGACAACCTCAATGATCTCATCCTGCTCAAGCCAACTGCGTGCCAGGGTGGTGAGGAGTGTGTTGGTTTTCCAGAGGCTCTCATTTTTTACTAGCAGCCCACCCGCCTGCGGGAAGAGGGTAAGTGCCTCCATTTGTGCCGTTATGGGGTGCTGTGAATATTCGCTGACAATGGCAAAGCGTGGGTCGTTAATGCCCAGTAGTTGCCCCGTTGGGTCGACCACTGTTCCCGGCAGTATTTCGATGCTCAATTGCTCAGCCAGTGGTTGCAGGTTGGTTTGTTGCTCGGGTTCCAGTAGCCATAGCAGGTTCCCGCCTTGTTCAATATAGCGTTGTATCATGGTTATTTCGCCGGGTAACAGCGGGGTTTGTGGATCGGCAATGACTAAAACGGCGGTGTTGTCAGGAATCTCAGGGTGAGTGCTGAGGTTAATTTTCTGTAGCTGGAAACCCTTTTTTTGCAGCTGTGACCCCCACTCGCCGATATGAAAATTGGCTTCACCCAGGGGGTCTCGTTCGCCATGACCGGACAGAAAAACAATCCAGCGTTCATCGGCACGCGCTAAGCGCTGAAGGGCGTTGGTGATGCTCTCTTCGGAGCTGAGTTTGATGTTTTCGCGCTTTTTGTCATAGTGAATAACCAGCTCACCTACTACCGTAATGCCTTGCTCACGGACTTTTTTCGGTTCGGTATCGGGATTGATAAAGTGTAATGTTATATCCGCTTTATGGCGTTGGTAGCGGGAGATCAGGTCGCTGACGGCCTCCCGCTCCAGATCGCCTTCTCTGACGAATGCCTCTATTTCTACCGGTTTGTTGAGAGTGGCGAGTAACTGGATCGAGGCTTCAGAGAGCGTGTTGCGGCTGTTGTTTGTCCAGTCTGACTCCAGGGTGTAGCGGGTACTGAGCCAGGCCAGCAGGGCAATAATGGAGAGGAACAGTACGATAAATACCAGGTTTTGTAGGCGTGATTGGTTTTTTGTGGGGTGTAAATTAGCCATGTCAGGTCAATTCAGCTTCTTTAAGGTTGCAGACGGTCGGCATCCAGACGACGAATCGCCAATACCAGAAAAGAGAAAATGAAGAGTAAGAAATAGGCGATATCGGCACTGCTAACAACCCCTCTTAAGAGGGGTTGTAGATGGTGCAGCATTGAGAGGTAGGCCAGTAACCCGTTGGGGTCACTGTTGCTTGCCCAGTTGATAATCCAGAGCAGTAACAGTGCGCCAAAGGTGATAACCGCCGCCACTGTGGGGTAGCTGGTGAGGCTGGAAATATAGAGGCCGATGGCGGAGAAACTTGCCAGCATGAGTGTGAGGCCGAGCAGCCCTGCGGCGAGCATGCCAATATCCAGGTTGCCACCCAACAACAGGGAGAGCGGCATCAGTGCGATTAACATCACCATGATCAACATAAAGCTGAGAATGCCCAGGTACTTTCCAATTACGATTTCACTCATGGAAATAGGTGCAGAGAAGAGCAGTGGCAGTGTCTGGTTGCGACGCTCCTCACTGATGAGTCGCATGGTGAGCAAGGGGACAACCAACAGCAGTACAATGGCCGCATTGCCCAGTAGTGGCGCAACCATTATTTCGGTGGTTCCAGGCGCATTTTCGAGCAGTGCGATTTGTGCCTGCCACTGGAGCAAAGTGTCGAGCTGAGAGAGAAACATGAAACCTAAAATTAGCTGAACAACGGCTAATATTGCCCATGCGAGGGGCGATAAAAATAGACTGCGCAGCTCTCGGCCTGCCAGGGTGAATATCATCATGGTTGGACGACCTTATCATGATGAGGCTCGCGGCAGGTGAGATCGACAAATACCTCTTCTAAACTCATGCGCTCCGGAGTGAGCTCATAGATTCCCCACCCTTCACTTACGGAGGTGCTGACCAGTATTTCTGTCGGATCCTGCTCGGCTAAAAAGTGAATTCGTCGCGTATTTTCATCTACCGATTCAACATCCTGAACCCCAGTCAGTGAAAGTATTTCAGAGGTTGCTGGTGGCTGTTTGAAACGCAACAACAGCGCGGTGGTTTGCATCCGCTGGCTCAAGTTTTCGATGCTGTCATTGAAGACAAGTTTTCCCTGCTTGATGATCTGTACCCGGTCACAGGTGGCTTGCACTTCGGGTAAAATATGGGTGGAAAGAATAACGCTGTGTGTTTGACCCAGCTCACGAATAAGTTGTCTGATTTCACGGATCTGGATGGGATCGAGGCCAACGGTAGGCTCATCAAGCAGCACTAGAGCAGGGCTGTGGATGATCGCCTGGGCAATGCCTACCCGCTGCTGGTAACCTTTGGACAGGTTGGCAATTAGCCGCTTGCCCATCTGTTCAAGGCCACAGCGCTGCTTGCAGCTGTCTACAGCAGCACTAATATATGGCTTAGCAATACGGTTGAGGCGTGCGGCATAGTGAAGGTACTCATCGACCATGAGTTCTTTATAGAGCGGTGGATTTTCAGGTAAAAACCCCAGGGCTGCTTTGGCCTGTTTGGGGTCATTTAATATATCGTAGCCATCTATTGTTACGCTGCCCGAAGTGGGAGCCAGATTGCCCGTGATCATCTTCATGGTGGTGGACTTGCCGGCTCCGTTGGGGCCGAGGAAACCGAGGACTTCGCCACGCTCGAGAGAGAAACTAATTCCATCGACCGCTTTAATCGACCCATAGTGGCGAGAAAGCGCGTCGACTCGCAATAACGGGGCCGTGGGTTGGTGTACTAATTGATCCATTTTTTAAGTTTACTGATCAGACTGAAATTGGTTTTCTATGATAGATTGGAACACCCAAAAATCATAGTGTTAACTGAAACCGTGCCTGGGAGTTAAGGTTGAGTGAAGAGAGATAAAATGTGGCTAGGCATTGATACCGGTGGTACTTTTACCGATTTTCTATTGTTCGATGGCGAGCAGTTGCGGGTGCATAAGGTGCTTTCAACTCCCGCTACACCCGAAGTGGCGATTATACAAGGCATCGAAGATCTTGGGCTGACTGACCGAAGTCGCTTGGAAAAGCTGGTGATCGTGCACGGCTCAACTGTCGCCACCAATGCGGTGCTGGAGGGGAAAGGTGTTCGTACGGTCTATATTACCAATCATGGGCTGGCTGATCTGTTGACGATTGGCCGGCAAAATCGTGCAGAGCTCTATAACTTGTCACCGCAACCCCGCTCTGCTCCGGTGCCGCATGAACTCTGTTTGGAGGTTGGCGGGCGCTTGGCTGCGGATGGCAGTGTGGTTGAAGTGTTGACGGATGCAGAGCTGGAACGGTTGCATCAACAGCTGCGGGTACTTAAACCCGAATCGGTCGCAATTAACCTGCTCTTTTCGTTTGTTGATGATCAATTTGAACGAAGAGTCGAGGCGGTTATTCCTGATGGAATTTTTATCTCCCGCTCATCCCGCATACTGCCCGAATATCGTGAGTATGAGCGTGGTTTGGCCACTTGGCTAAATGCGTGGGTTGGGCCGCTGATGCAGCGCTATCTCAGTCGTCTTAAGGGGGCACTGGATGTGGCGACTCTTTCGGTGATGCAGAGCTCTGGTGGGACGATTGATATCGATCAGGCCGCGAACAGAGCAGTACATTTGCTATTGTCAGGGCCGGCCGGGGGGTTGGCGGCGGCCAAATTTATTGGTGAGCAGACGGGTTGCCGACGTATGTTGACATTCGATATGGGTGGAACCTCAACGGATGTGGCGTTGATTGATGGTGATATTGCACTGACTAATGAAGGCCGGATTGGCCCCTATCCGGTCGCTGTGCCGATGGTCGATATGCATACTATTGGTGCGGGGGGTGGCTCCATTGCGTCTGTTGATGAAGGGGGGATGTTGCAAGTCGGGCCAGCATCGGCAGGGGCCGAGCCTGGCCCTGTCTGCTATGGCAATGGCGGGCGTGAAATAACGGTCAGTGATGCTAATCTTATTTTGGGCCGTTTACTGCCAGATGCTTTTCTGGGTGGTGGTATGCGACTGGATGTGCCTGCGGCTGAGCGTGAAATGGATCTTTTAGCGTCGCGGATGGAGACGAGCCGAACGGCAGCGGCAAAGGGTGTTATTGATGTTGCCAATGAACATATGGCGCGAGCACTGCGGGTGATGTCGGTGCAGCGGGGTGTTGATCCTCGTTCATTAACGCTGACATCCTTTGGCGGAGCCGGTGGGCTACATGTTTGTGCACTTGCAGAATCTTTGGGCATGGATCGAGCCATGGTGCCACTTCACTCGGGTGTGCTCTCTGCACTGGGTATGCTGGTGGCACCAAAACAGCGCGGGCTCTCCCGTACTTTAAATCAGCTATTACCAGAGATAACCCCTTCTGCGGTTGAGCAGCTCTATAATGAGATGGCAGAGGATGGGCGTGCCGATCTTATAGCTGAAGGTGTTTTGGATGAGCAGATTAGGGTGAGCTATAGTGCGGATCTGCGCTACCATGGACAAAATGCCTACTTAAACACTCCATGGGGCTCCCGTGAGCAGTTGGCAGAGCAATTTCATCAGCTGCACCTGCAACGCCTTGGGCATGTGCTGGAGCTTCCGATTGAAGTGGTTAATCTGCGAGTGAAAGTGGGTTGTGACGTTGATCGGCCACAATTTCCGCAGCCGGATTTATCACCACCCTCCACGCACGTGGTGAATGATGCCGGGGTGGCGCTGTGGCAGCGTGGGCAGTTGTCTGTGGACCAGGTTATTCAAGGCCCTGCTTTAATTAGTGACCCGGTGTCAACGACGTATCTGGCTGCTGGCTGGTGCTGTTATAAAGATCACTTTGGTCATTTGTGGCTTCAGTGCAAAGAGTAGCTGGGCTTAAAAATTGATATGCAACAAGGTGTTAGTTAAATGAGTAATAAACCTCAAATCAAGAAAGATGAACTCTATCAACTATTACGGATAGGCCATGTTGCTGAGTTTAATCAGCGTGTGGCAGCGGGTGAGTGCTGTGACCTCACAGGGTGTGATTTTCGCGGCTTAGACCTGCGCGAAATGAGTGCGCGAGGCCTTGACCTGAGTAATGGCTATTTTCGACAGACAGACTTACGCGGTGTTGATCTCCACGAGACCCGCCTGGAGGGGGCAAGCATCCACGGGGCGATGATCTCGGGTGCTTATTTTCCTAAGGCACTGAGCAGTGACGAAATTGCTCTTTCACTCGTGCATGGAACACGAATGCGCTACGATCACTAGCCGCTATTGACAATGTAGGCTTATTCTGTAAGATACGCGTTTCTTGTTATGTGGTGCTTGGCGTAGAGCTCAGGTGGCGGCGTAACCCAAAGAACATTATGAGGGCATCAAAATGAAGGCTGATATTCATCCAGCATATGAAGAGATCACAGTAAGCTGTAGCTGTGGTAACAGTTTCAAGACACGTTCTACGATGTCAAAAGATTTGTCGCTAGAGGTCTGTTCTGCTTGTCATCCGTTCTACACGGGTAAGCAGCGACTGGTAGATACTGCTGGCCGTGTTGATAAGTTCCGTCAGAAATACGGAATGTAACCAGTCTTCATTTCGGCTGTTACACGAAAAGGCGCCCATGTGGCGCCTTTTTACTTTCAGCCTGAAAGCCATTATGGAAGCGTTGCCCGAAAAGTAGTTCTCGCTCCAGCAAGAAAAATATGAATCGTGCAAGGCTCTCATTATGAAATATTCAATTGTGACGCTAATAGGCGTACTTATCGAACCTTATTGTGAGAGGAATAATCTCCATGACTAAAGAGCTGAAACAGGCTGCGCTTGATTATCACGCTTTACCAGCACCCGGGAAAATCGGCATTGCGATTACCAAACCTTGTGACAGTCAGCTCGATCTCTCCCTGGCTTACACCCCCGGTGTTGCAGAGCCTGTAAGAGCCATTGCTGCGGATAAAGAGAGTGCTTATAAATATACGATCAAAGGGAACTTGGTTGCGGTTGTGACAGATGGTACGGCCGTTTTAGGGCTAGGTAATGTGGGTGCGCTGGCTGGAAAGCCGGTAATGGAAGGTAAGGCTGTTTTGTTTAAGCGTTTTGCAAATATCGATGTGTTTGATATTGAGGTTGACAGTGATACCCCTGAGCAATTCATCGAGACGGTTGAGCGTATCGCAACAACCTTTGGTGGTATTAACCTTGAAGATATTGCGGCACCTCACTGTTTTGAGATTGAAAAACGCCTTGTTGAGAAACTGGATATTCCGGTTTTTCACGATGACCAGCACGGTACGGCAATTATTATAGCGGCTGGTTTGATGAATGCGCTGGAGCTGCAAGGCAAGGCGATTGAGACAACAAAAATTGTCTGCCTCGGTGCAGGTGCAGCCGGTATTGCTTCCATGGCGCTGTTAGTCTCATTGGGCGCACAGCGGGAAAATCTACGTTTGGTTGACCGGCAGGGTGTGATTCGTAGCACGCGTAGTGACTTGAATGAATACAAGCAGGCATTTGCCATCGAGACGGATGATGTAACACTTGAGGATGCCATGAATAATGCGGATGTTTTTATTGGTGTTTCCGGGCCGAACCTTGTAAGCAAAGAGATGTTGGCCAGTATGGCAGATAATCCCACTGTTTTTGCACTCTCAAACCCAGACCCCGAAATCAGCCCTGAGCTCGCGCACTCGGTGCGCAATGACTTGATTATGGCGACCGGTCGCAGTGACTATCCGAACCAGGTGAATAATGTTCTGGGGTTCCCGTTTATTTTTCGGGGTGCTTTGGATGTTCGAGCCAAAATGATCAATGAAGAGATGAAGGTAGCTGCCGTGAAGGCGCTTTGTGCATTGGCTCGCGAGCCTGTGCCCGATGAGGTGTTGGAGGCTTATCAGGTCGAATCCATGAGTTTTGGTGCGGATTACATTATTCCTAAACCACTGGACTCTCGTTTGATGGGTTATGTCGCCAGTGCGGTTGCTCTTGCGGCGGTGGAGAGCGGTGTTGCGGCTCTCCCTTACCCTGATCACTACCCACCGCTTTGTGACTTGCCGGGCTAAAACAGTTCATCAGCCCCCTCATCAAGAGGGGGTATATCGGCATTGTTATCGCCTACCGTAGTGGTGTTTATGGTGGCTGTGGGAGGAGAGGCCACCTCCTTGGGGGCGTGTTCTGCGCGAAATGTTTCAAATACCGCCTTACGATCACCACTGTGGGCGAGTTTTCCACTGACCGGGTCAATGCGTACCGTCAGCATGCCGGGTGGTTGAGGTAGATCCATGTTGGGGATGCCGCGCAACGCCTCTTCCATATAATCAATCCACATGGGTAGCGCCGTGCGCCCACCCGTTTCGCCACCACCGAGTGCTCGAGGTTGATCAAAGCCCACCCACGCAGTGGCGACTTGCGAAGGGCTATAACCCGAAAACCAAGCGTCAAATTGATCATTAGTGGTGCCTGTTTTTCCATGTAAGTCGTCTCGCCCTAGGCGCAGTGCTTGCCGCCCCGTCCCTCGTTTGACAACATCTTTGAGGATGGAGCTGATTTGATAAATGGTTTGGGGTGATATTGCCTGAGGTGAAAACGGCGTATCCACTGTATTACGTTCATCGGGCAGGCAGTCGGTGCAGGCGAGTCGGGGTGATGCCTGGTAGAGTAGCTCGTCGCGACCATTCATGACCTGAGAGATAAAATAGGGCTCCACCTTAAAGCCACCATTGGCAAATACCGCGTAACCGGTCGCTATCTCGAGTGGAGAGAAGGAGGCGCTGCCCAATGCCAGCGAGAGATCGCTGGGCAGGTGGTTAGTGTTGATGCCAAATCGCTTGCTGTAGTTGATGGCGTAGCGGATGCCAATATCCTGAAGAACCCGTATCGATACTAGGTTTCGCGAGTGAATCAGCGCCTCTCGCAGTCGGGTAGGGCCAAAAAATTTCCCACTATAGTTTTCAGGACGCCAGGTGGTTTCGAGGGCATCATCTTCAAACACCACAGGCGCATCGTTAATCAGGGTGGCGGGTGTGTAGCCTTTGTCGAGAGCGGCCGTATAGAAAAAGGGTTTAAAGTTTGAGCCTGGCTGGCGTGCGCCTTGGAAGGCGCGATTAAACTTACTGCGATAATAATCATAGCCGCCGACCAGTGCTTGGATGGCACCGCTGTTAGGGTTTAACGCAACAAAAGCACCCTCTATTTCAGGTGTTTGTGCTAACGACCATTCGTCACTGCTTACCTGTTGAACTTCTATCACATCACCCACGTTGAGTATATCGGTCGCTTTCTTTGGAATAGGGCCACGGTGTCCGCTGTTTTTATCAAGCGCTCTGGCCCACTTTAAATTTTCCCAGGCAATCTGAATCTCACCTTTGAGCGGGTGTTGGAGTGTGGCGCTGGTTTCGCCCACATGGGTAACGAGTGCGATGGTGAGCGGCTCATAGGTTTTGTAACTTGAAAGCCTCTCTTTCAGTACCTCTGGCTCGAGCTCCTCACCGATCTCTATATGGTCAAGCGGGCCTCGATACCCTTTGCGGCGTTCATAGTTAAGTAGAGCATTCTGCAGTGCTCGATTAGCGGCAATTTGGCGGGAGCTGTTGAGAGTTGTGTAAACTTTCATCCCTTGAGTGTATATATCACTGCCGTACTGTTTATAGAGCTTAGCACGCACCATCTCGGCAACGTAGGGTGCGGATACTTTGATCTGACTGTGATGAAAAATAGCATCATCGATAGAGTCGGTGGCTTGCTTATACTCCATCTGAGTAATAAAACCGAGCTGGTGCATGCGGCGTAGTACATAATTTCGGCGCAATGTGGCCCGCTCCATATTGGATATTGGGTTGTATGCAGAGGGCGCTTTGGGTAGTCCTGCCAGCATTGCCATTTGTGGCAGTGTTAGCTCATCGATTGGTTTTCCATAGTAGACATGTGACGCTGCACCGAACCCATATGCGCGATGGCCAAGAAATATTTTATTAATATAGAGCTCCAAAATCTCCTTTTTGCTAAGGGATTTTTCGATTTTCAGGGAGAGTAGAATCTCATTGAGCTTTCGTATATAGGTTTTTTCCCGCGTCAAAAAATAGTTGCGAATCACCTGCATGGTAATGGTGCTGCCACCCTGACTTTTTTCCCCAGTGAGCGCCAGAGAGTAGAGGGCGCGCATGATGCCTTGATAATCAACACCCGGATGTTTAAAGAAACGGTCGTCTTCTGCCGCCAATATGGCATTGATCATATTTCCCGGGGTGTTTTCAAACTGGAGTGGCACGCGCTTTTTCTCACCATACTCCGCAATCAGCTTGTGGTCATAAGTGTAAATACGCATGGGTACTTGAAGTTGCACCTCTTTAACTGAGTCGATGCTGGGCAGTTTTGGCATCACAACAAAGTAAATATAAGCGCCAACACTTAAAGCAGTAACGAGTGCTAGTAAAAAAAATAGTTTGAGAAGCGGAATGATGAATTTTTTAACCATATACTGTCGTGACTCGAGGGTAGGTGCTGCTCAGGAAAACACCATTGTAGTGCATTGCGATGTTAATGTTTTGCATTTGCTTATTTTGCAAATTACTTGATTAGGTTATATTTTTAAATAAATAAATGCTAGTCTGGTCGATATATAGGTTGGCGCAAGAGTAGCGCCACTTGTTAATTATAAGGATACTGTCGTGCAATCGTCTCTCTCAGAGCTGTTTAAGAAGCGGAAAGCTCCTATTCTTGGAATTGATATCAGCTCTTCAGCCGTAAAATTATTGGAGCTGAGCCAGCAGGCTACGGGTTTTCGTGTTGAAAACTATGCGGTTGAAGCGCTGGCTCCTGGTTCAGTTGTTGAAAAAAATATCAGTGACGTTGAAGCGGTAGGCGAGGCGATACGCCGGGCGGTGAAACGCTCAGGTGCACGCGCAAAATATGCTGCTGTTGGTGTTTCAGGCTCTGCGGTGATCACTAAGGTCATTGCGATGCCGTCATCACTTAGTGATGAAGATATGGAGGTACAGATTCAGCTAGAAGCAGATCAATACATACCTTACCCACTTGATGAAGTTAATATGGACTTTGAAGTGTTGGGTCCATCCGAGAAAAACCCAAATATGGTAGATGTGTTGCTGGCCGCCTCGCGAAGTGAAAATATTGATATGCGAGTTGCGGCGCTAGAGCTGGCAGGGCTTACTGCGAAAGTTGTCGATGTAGAGGCCTATGCCATGGAGAATGCATTTGCACTGTTGGGGCCACAGCTACCTGATAATTTCAATGACATGACAATTGCCGTGGCAGATATTGGCGCAACCATGACAACCCTTAATGTGATGCACAATAATCAGATTATCTATACTCGGGAACAGGTGTTTGGTGGTAAGCAATTGACGGAAGAGATACAGCGACGCTATGGCTTGACTTACGAGGAGGCGGGTATGGCAAAACGCCAGGGCGGTCTGCCAGATAACTACACTCCTGAAGTGCTGCAACCCTTCAAAGAAGCGATGGTTCAACAGGTGAGTCGCTCACTCCAGTTTTTTTTCTCCTCAAGTCACTACAATAGTGTTGATTACGTCGTTCTGGCGGGTGGCTGCGCATCTGTTGCCGGTGTTGATGAGTTGCTTGAGGGGCATTTGGGTACGCCTGCGGCGATTGCGAATCCATTTGCAAACATGTCACTGGCATCACGGGTTAAAGCGCAGGCATTGAGTAATGATGCACCCTCTTTAATGATTGCCTGTGGCCTTGCAATGAGGAGTTTTGATTAATGGCAAGTATAAATCTTCTGCCGTGGCGAGAGAGTCAACGAAAAGAGAAACAGAAAGATTTTATCCAGTTGGCAATTTTGGCCGCCATTCTAATGGCTGTCATTGTGGGCGCTGTACTGGTTCAGGTTAAAAGCTCAGTGAGTGCTCAGGAGTCAAGAAATGACTATCTTGAGCGTGAAATAGTCGTTTTTCAGGATATGATTGCCCAGATTAGGGTGTTAGAGGATGAAAAAGAGGGGCTGGTCCAGCGCATGGATGTGATTCAAAAGCTGCAGCGAAGCCGCCCAGGAATCGTCCACATGTTTGATGAAATGGTTTTTGCCATTCCTGAAGGAGTCTACTTTACATCAGTGACACGCAGCGGCAATGTCGTCACAATTGATGGACGAGCTCAGTCCAATGCTCGTGTGTCGAGCTTTATGAGAAACCTTGATGCCTCAATTTGGTTTGATGATCCTCGCTTGATTGTTATTGACTCATCAGGAAAGCAAGAGCGCGGGCGCGGACACCGTTTTTCACTCACGGTGAACCAGGTGGATGTTGTCGGGCATGAAGGGGAGGAGGAGAAATGAGTCTTTCAACTGACATGCAAAACCTCAACCTAGATTTTAATAATGTTGGATCATGGCCTGTCTGGGTACGAGGCGTCGCGATTGCCATTACTTGCGTCGTTGTTTTTGTTATAGGATATATGGTTGTCATCAAACCAGAGCTTGATCGCCTAGCAGCCGCTGAAGCTAAAGAGATTAGCTTGAAGAGTGAGTTCGAAATGAAACAGTCTAAAGCAGCCAATTTGGACGAATACCAGGAACAGATGAAGGAGATTGAAAGATCTTTTGGGACACTTTTGCGTCAGTTGCCCAGCAAAACTGAAGTGGCTGATCTGCTCTCTGAAGTTTCATCGGTGGGTGCTGCGAATGGGTTGGACTTTAAACTGTTTCAGCCTGAAAAAGAGAAGCCTTTGGAATTCTATGCCGAATTGCCGATCCAGCTTGAGGTGGCGGGTGAATATCATCAGTTTGGCCGATTTGTAAGCGATGTGGCTCAATTGCCGCGCATTGTGACATTACATGATTTTAAAATCAGTAGCGGAAATGAAGGCGTTTTTTTGATGACTGCACAAGCGAAAACATACCGCTACTTGGATGATGAAGAGATTGAACAGGTCGCCAAAGAGAAGAAAAAATCGGGTAAACGTACCGCAAGGAGACGATAGGGGCTATCTATGTTGTATCGTAATGTGAAATTTAAGTGTAAAAGCACTTTGAGGTTAGCTTCACCCCTTGTCATTGTGTTGGGATTAACATCATGCAGCGGCGGGTCAACGGAAGACTTAAGAGCCTATGTGGAGTCTGTCAAGGCGCGTCCTGCGGGAAGTGTGGAGCCACTACGTGACCCTGTTGAATATGAGACCTACGAGTATCAGTCAGATTCTCGGCGCGATCCATTCAAACCATCATTTACCCTAAATAAGGTCGCACCTACCAAAAACGGAAGTAGTTCAGGCGGCCCAAATTTAGATCGTGAACGCAATCAATTGGAGTCATTCCCGATTGATACACTGCGCTATATCGGTAATCTGCAGCGGGGGGCGGTATCATGGGGGTTGATAAAGACACCCGACGGGGAGATCGTTCGGGTTAGATTGGGTGATTATATGGGGCAAGATTATGGCCGTGTCACACTGGTAGATTCAGATAAAATTGAGTTGTTGGAGCTTATTCCTGATGGGATGGGTGGCTGGGAAGAACGGGCCGTCTCTTTGGTTCTTAACGGATGATTGAGGGGCGTACTAATGGGAAAATCATGCGTAAATGTTCATGCAAACTGGGGTGCTATAGTATGAGACAAATAATTCTATTCATACTGCTAATTTCTTTCTCTGGACTTTCGGCATCACTGCATGCGGCAGAGGCTCAGAGTTCATTGGTCTATATAGGGTATAAAGCAGAAAAAGGGGCCCCGGTAGAGCTTCAATTGAGCTTTAAGGGTGATATTCCCGAACCCAGTTACTTCACCACAGCATCTCCTGCACGCATCACTTTTGACTTTAAAGGTGTTGACAATCAACTGCCCTGGACATTGCCGTTAAAAATAAAGGGGGGGGTGAATGCTCATAGTGTGACCGCAGTAGAAGCCAGTGGCCGAACCCGGGTTGTCATCAACCTAGATGAGCTGGTTGGATATGAGAGCCGGATTGAAAATGGCAGTCTGTTTATAAAGCTTAATTCAGAGGAGAGCGTAGCCTCTTCCTCCCCGCTGCAGGACGAAGCAGAGAGCGTGGTCGATACCGTCGTTGATTTTCCCACAAGTAATCGTGTGGCGGCAAAGCGTTCACTGCTTGAAATCAAACAACAAACTATTGCTGATCGCAAGCTGCAGCTTCGATTGATTTTTGATGGTGACACACCGAAGGTGAGCGAGTTTTCCATTGATAATCCGCCTCGGCTGGTTTTTGACTTGGAAGGTGTGAGTAGTGAACTGGCAGACAGTAATATTGAACTGGGTGTGGGTGTCGTCAAGAGCATCGAAACGGTAGAGGTGGGCGATCGAACGCGCGTTGTTATTAACATGGCTGACTCTGTAAATTACGAGGTCAAACCAACGGGGAGCGAGCTGGTGATAACATTCGACAACCCCAACTCGAGCAATAAATATACCTCCTCAGCAGATGGCTACCAAATAGATGCCATTGATTTTCGTCGTGGCAATGATGGTCAAGGCCGCGTAATTGTGAAGTTATCCGATAAGAATATTGTCACCGATACTCGGCTAGTGGGTAAAAAAGTTATTGTTGATTTTATGGGTACAGATATTCCAGCGCAGTTGGCTCAGCGCTACGATGTTTTAGACTTTGCTACTCCGGTAAAATCTATTGATGCTAATGCCGGTGATGGTTATACGCGTCTGATTATCACCATGAATGAAGAGTTTGACCACATGGCATTTCAGGCAGAAAAAGAGTTTGTCCTCGAGGTGAAATCCCCCGAAAATAGTCAACAGATTGGCAGTGTGGATGGTGAGTATATCGGCGATAAACTCTCGCTTAATTTTCAGGATATTGAAGTGAGGGCAGTATTACAGTTGATTGCTGATTTTACAGGTTTGAATATGGTCGCGAGCGACACGGTGAGTGGAAATTTGACACTTCGCCTTAAAAACGTGCCGTGGGATCAAGCGCTGGAAATTATATTACGTATAAAAGGGTTGGCGATGCGACAAGAGGGTAATGTTATTTTGATTGCCCCCAGTGAAGAGGTCGCCGCACGCGAGAAAATGGAGCTGGAGTCACAGCGACAACTGAAAGATCTTGAGATGGTGAGAACTGAGTTGCTACAGGTTAATTATGCCAAAGCGACAGAGTTTGCTGAACTGCTCTCTGGGGGAGAGGGGTTGCTTTCGTCCCGTGGTAAGATAAGTGTTGATGAACGTACCAATACGCTGTTGATAAGTGATATTGCAGAAAAACGTGAAAATATTCGTGAGTTAATAAAAACCTTGGATGTTCCTATTCGCCAGGTAATGATCGATTCTCGTATTGTGATTGCAACCAGCAACTTCTCGCGTGATCTGGGTGCTCGCTTTGGGGTCACCAATGTTGATCAGGCAGGGGACAATCTGTTTATGACCTCGGGTACATCGCGTGGAGTTGCATCAACTATGGTGGGCTCTGCTCTGGATACCTCTACCAGTGGTGTCGAAGTTCCTACCGGTGCAACCACATATACTGATCGTTTGAATGTGAATATGCCGGTTACTGCGATAAATGCCGGGCGGTTTGCCTTATCTATATTGAGTGGTGGCTCCCTGCTTGATCTTGAAATTTCAGCACTACAGGCTGAAGGCCGCGGCGAGGTAATTTCAAGCCCGCGTGTGGTGACCTCTAATGGTAAAGAGGCATTGATAGAGCAGGGTACTGAGATCCCTTATCGAGAAGCATCATCCAGTGGCGCGGCGACTGTCTCATTTAAAAAGGCTGTTCTTAGTTTGACGGTTACCCCTCAAATTACCCCCGATGACCGGGTGTTAATGGATTTGCGGGTTAGCAAGGACTCGGTGGGCGAGGTGTTTAATGATGTGCCGAGTGTCGATACAAAAGAAGTCAGTAGCCAGGTTTTGGTCAATAATGGTGATACGGTTGTTTTGGGTGGGGTATATGAACAGACCAAAATGGAAGGTGTGAGCAAGGTTCCATTGCTTGGTGACCTACCCATCATAGGTGCACTGTTCCGCAACACTTCGAAACAAGATGATAAAGTTGAGTTACTGATTTTTGTGACACCAAAAATTTTAAAAGAGGGCGGACGCCTCCAGTAGTCGTTGCATTAGGTCGCTATGTGCCTGTTTAGCTATCCTTGGGTAGGGGTTGGATTTTGTCGAAACTGCTTCATGATCGGTTGAATGTTGTGCTGGTAGGTCCGATGGGGGCTGGTAAAACAACTATCGGTCGCCAGCTGGCTAAAAGCCTGAAAATGCGCTTCGTTGATAGTGATCACGAGATTGAGCATCGAACGGGAGTGGATATTCCACTTATTTTCGAGCTTGAAGGCGAAGCAGGTTTCCGCAAACGAGAATCCTCAATGATTGAGGAGCTCACCGCAAAAGCTGGCCTGGTTTTAGCAACGGGTGGAGGTGCTGTCCTCGATCCGCACAGTAGAGAGTTGATGCGTCTTAACAGCGTTGTTGTTTATTTGAGCGCTGATATTGATCATTTACTCAAACGAACCGGGAAGGATAGCAAACGGCCACTATTAAAAACGGAAGATCCTAGGGCGCGCATGCAGCAGCTCCTGACACTCAGGGATCCGCTTTATCGAGAGGTTTCCGACTTTACAGTTGATACGGGTAGTCGAAGTGTAAAAGCGGCGATAAAAGAGATCGTTGAGCAGATTGTTGCTTAGTGGCTAACGAAACAGATGAAAGTACCTTTTGTCTGTAGGTGAGCGGCTAATACGGGTACTTAGGTGCTTGTTCAATTATTATGTAACTCCTGTGCCAGCGGTGGTATTGACCACGCCACTCTCATCCTCCCTCTTGCCTCTATCTGGGTGCAGGAGATAACCGTTACGATAACCGAGCTGAACCCTTATGATGAAAACGCTAACTGTTGATTTGGCTGATAGAAGTTATCCAATCTATATTGGTCAGAATCTTCTTTCTAATGCCAAGTTATTACAGTTGCATATTGTCGGTAGTGAGGTCCTAGTTGTCAGTAATGAGACAGTTGCACCACTCTATTTAGAGCGTTTATTACAGTCACTGGACGGGAAAAATGTCGAAAAAGTGATATTGCCCGATGGCGAGTGCTATAAAAACCTTGAGGTATTGAATCGCATTTTTGATGCACTACTTGAATCACGCTTTGGCCGCAAGGTGACACTGGTTGCTCTGGGTGGTGGTGTGGTGGGTGACATGACCGGGTTCGCTGCGGCGTGCTACCAGCGGGGTGTGGCATTTATTCAAATTCCAACGACACTGCTTTCCCAGGTTGACTCTTCGGTTGGCGGAAAAACCGGTGTTAATCACCCAATGGGTAAAAATATGATTGGGGCTTTTCACCAGCCCGAATGTGTTATCGCCGATACGGATACCTTGAGTACACTTGATGAACGACAGCTCAGTTCCGGAGTTGCTGAAGTGATTAAATATGGTTTGATCAATGATAAGCCGCTCTTTTCATGGCTTGAAAAAAACATCGAAAAATTGCTAGCTTGTGATCACCAAGCACTGGCTTATGCCATTGAGCGCTCTTGTCACGACAAGGCTAAAATAGTGGCCGAAGATGAACGAGAAGGTGGTGTGAGAGTGCTGCTTAATTTGGGCCATACATTCGGCCATGCGATAGAAACAGGCATGGGGTATGGTACCTGGCTGCACGGCGAGGCTGTGGCGGTTGGCATGCTGATGGCAGCAGACCTCTCAATGCGCATGGGCTGGGTAACGGCTGACGATGTGCACCAAATCGATAACTTACTGGATCGTGCCGGCCTGCCAACTCGAGCGCCGCTTGAGATGACTAAACAGCACTTTCTTAGCTTAATGTCAGTGGATAAGAAAGTGGAAAATGGCCACCTGAGATTGGTGTTGATGCGAGGCTTGGGCGACTCAGTTATAAGCTCTGATTTCCCGTATGAGCTACTTGAAGAGACGCTTGATGCTCACCACGTTATTTCAGCATAAGAGTGGTTTCTGTGTTTTATCCCGCGTAATGCCACTCAGCCTAAGTCTAATCCGATTTAATTTGAGTCTCCTTAACGACTCCCACTTAACGGCGTAATGTATGCGTATCTATATGCAAAGTCAGCCTGGAAGCCAAAAAACCGCTCGTTATTACCAGTTGGTTCTGCAAGAAGATCTGATTGAAGGGTGGAGCTTACTGGTTGAAAATGGCGCACAAGGGAGTGCCGGGCGTATGCGCCGTGAGCATTTTTCAAGTTGGGATGATGCGCTTGAACGATTGATGCAAATGAGAGACCTACAGATAAAACGAGGCTATCGAGTCATGTATGTGCAAGGGCAGGCTCAGCTTAAGAGCAAATGATGGATGAACAAAGCATAAAATTACCGACACAAGAGCCAGTGGCCGATGCGACGGCTTTATCGATGAAGGAGGTTAGCGCCGCCAACCTGGCTGAATTTCAGGCAATCGCTGTTGCATGGGCCTTCTCCTCATCAGTGATAAGCTTGCAAGGGGATCAGGTGAATATTGCGCCTGCCATGAAGCGCATTAAGCTTAGCCTGGCTCAATCTCATAACATTGCACAAATTGACCCGCTTAATCAGCTTGATGAAGCAACACTCACGGAGTTCCTGGCCACTGAGTGGTGCTTGGCTCGGGGTGGTCTAGGTGACGGTGTAGCGGCAGTTATTGAATGCATAGAAAAAAGAGAAAGCAGCCCGGCTCGTTATCTGTTGCTGGTTGAAAGCGCAGATGCCCTAGCTGATGAGGTGTGGCAACTGTTGTATACACTCTGCAAGCGGGGCGATGGGCGAATCGGTTTATTGCTTGGCGGCGAACCACCCCGTTTAAATGAACAGTGCGATAAATTTTTCAGCTCCGCAGGACTCTCTGTACTCCACCATACCCTCGACTACCGTGTAGTTATGGATGAAAAGCAGCCGCTTGACTCCAGCCACCCCCCGCAGAAAAAAACAGCATCACTGCTTCGAAATGCTTACTTGATCATCGTGGTGATATTGGTGCTGGCTCTGCTCTTTTTTCAGCAAAAGATCAACAGCTGGGTAGCCAGCTCTGATCCCACAACAGCCGCAGTTGAAATTTTATCGGATCTGCCACAGGCAATGAGTTTAAATAAGGCGGGCATTGAAGTGCATCATGAGGTTGAAAGTAAGTTGCATCAGCCAACGCGTGAGGAGCCGCATCAAGTGGCCTCCAGTGAGTTGACTGCGCAGAGGGAGAGTCACACAACAAAAGTGACAAAGCCTGAGGCGCATGTTGAAGAGAGTCTAAAAGCGTTGGCGGCGGTGACAAAAATAGCCGCAGTGGCCGCCGAAACCCCAACGCCCGAAGATCGGGTTGTGGCAAATAAGGGGTCTAAGCTAAAAACAGAAAGCTGGATATTATCGCAACCCCCACAGCAGTATACCCTTCATGTAATGAGTGTGCGCAATGAACAAAGCCTGCGTGATTTTATTATCGAGAAAAACCTTACAGATAAAGCTGCCTACTACCGAGCGTTGCGTAAGAGTGGCGAGTGGTTTGTTTTATTGGTGGGGCATTATGTGGATATTGAAGCCGCAGAAAAGGTGGTTCCCGCTATCGAGCAGCAGCTTAATGTTAAAGGCATTATTATTCGAAAATTTGAATACTCTCAAGCCGACATTGTGGCCAGTAGAGGCTAGTCTCCACTCGTGCTTCATTTGTGCAGTAATTTCCGTATGCTGCGGGAGCGG
Organism: Gammaproteobacteria bacterium; assembly: GCA_021647245.1. NCBI lineage: Bacteria > Pseudomonadati > Pseudomonadota > Gammaproteobacteria > Gammaproteobacteria bacterium. Next base: position 69,193 of record JAKIVC010000003.1, on the reverse strand, counting down.
GTGTGAAATCGGTAAAGTCTTGCTACGAATAATTTTTTACCACAGGTGAACGAGTTATCCAGACTGCTGTGTGCTCACTGGCAACGGAGCTATAGTGAAAAATTTTATTAGAATAACGGTTGGCGCGGTCATGCTATTTTTGGTGTTATTTGCGTGTTCTGGAGTGCCTTCTTACGGTGGTGATAAAACCGTAGTGGAAGGTAAGCCCGAGCATCACACTGATACTGGTTTTCAAAATGCTCCTTTTGTGGAAACGGCTTCCTCCAAAGGGGTTCTTTTTTATCTCCGCAGGTTTTGGAGTTCGGTTTTTATCCCAGATGCTTCTGAAGGGCATGTTTTGTCTGAGTTAGAGTCCTTGCGGATGTTTAACTTGGTAAAAGGGGACAGCATTACTTGGCTGGGTCATGCCAGTTTTTTAATAAAATCATCTGGAAAAATTATTTTGACAGATCCTTTCTTGACAGAATTCGCCAGCCCGGTTTCATGGGCAGGTCCTCGGCGGTTTGTAGAGCACGGTATACCGTTGGATAAGTTGCCACCCATTGATATACTGGTTGTTTCTCACAACCACTACGACCACTTAGATGATAAAACGGTTAGAATGTTGAAAAACAAAGAAAAAATTAAAGTTGTTGTTCCTTTGGGGTTGGGAGAGTTTTTTATAGAGCGTGGATATAGCAATGTAACTGAATTAGATTGGACGGAGTCAGTGCGTATTGACGGTGTGAAGATTACTTCGTTACCCGCTGTCCATGATTCAGCGAGAAGCATTGATGATCATAATCAAACATTATGGGCATCGTGGGCAATAGAAAACCCACAGAATAGGGTTCTTTTTATTGGTGATACTGGCTATTCAGCTTCAATTTTTAAAAAAATGGGTAGCGAGCACGGCTCGTTTGATTATGCGATTCTGCCTGTAGGCGCGTATGAGCCTAGAGAGTTGATGTGGATGTCCCATATTACCCCGGAAGAAGCGATCCAGATTGGAAAAGAAGTTGATGCAAGTGTATTAATAGCGTCACATTGGGGGACAGTAAGTAGCTTGTCAGATGAGCCGATTTGGGAACCCCCAAGGCGATTTAAAGAGGCGGGGCTTGAGAATGATTTTTCTGAAGAAGCGCTATGGGTAATGAAAATTGGTGAGACTCGTCCTCTTTCACAAAGGCCGCTTCCTGAATAGAGGGGGAGTGTAATGCCCATGAAAACATCTCATCGGGTAGTCAAAGATCTCTAATTTTCACTCCCCTTTTACGACGTATCAATCTCATCCACTTTAGCTGGGTACCCTCATCCCCAGATAGAAACACGTATGCTTACACAAGCTCTTGATTCCACAGTAAAAAAATATCCGCCGAACCTGCGGGTGCCACTAATATTTTTAGTTTCACTGTGAAACCAAACGCTTACACATCATCTCGCGCTTCTATCTGGGGATTAGGGTGGTAAATCACAGCACGGTCCATAATCTGGAAAGCACCCCGGGATCGGGAGGACGTGTGTTATAGTGTCCGGTTTTGATGCGGGGCCTTCTAATGCTTGCTTGCGGAGAGCAGGTTTAGCTTGTGTGTAAAGGGCTCGATATGGCTATAATTTTATTTTTTGTGGTGTTTCATGGCGCGTAAACTGTTTATAAAGACCTTTGGTTGTCAGATGAATGAGTACGATTCGAGCAAGATCGCGGATCTACTGGATAACTCCCATGGTGTAGCCTTGGTAGAGACAGCGGAAGAGGCGGATATTTTGTTGTTGAACACGTGCTCTGTGCGTGAGAAGGCGCAAGAGAAGGTGTTCTCTCTGCTTGGCCGATGGCGCAAGCAGAAGGATAAGCAGCCGGGCACTATTATCTGTGTGGGTGGGTGTGTGGCGAGTCAGGAGGGAGAGGCAATCCGCAAGCGAGCCCCCTGTGTGGATGTTATTTTTGGCCCGCAAACGCTGCATCGCCTGCCTGCAATGCTAACCGAAGTGATTGAGGGGCGAGCCAAGGTGGTGGATATCTCTTTTCCTGAAATTGAGAAATTTGACCACTTGCCGGCCCCTCGGGCGGATGGCCCTACTGCGTTTGTCTCAATCATGGAGGGCTGCTCCAAATATTGCACTTTTTGTGTGGTTCCGTTTACCCGTGGCGAAGAGGTCAGCCGTCCATTTGATGATGTTATCTCAGAAGTTGCTCAGCTAGCAGCACAGGGTGTGCGCGAAGTGAACTTGCTGGGGCAGAATGTAAATGCTTATCGTGGTCCTATGCATGATGGTGATGTGGCTGATTTAGCGCTGTTGATTCGCTATGTGGCGGCTATTGATGGCATTGGCCGCATTCGTTATACCACCTCACACCCCATGGAGATGAGCGACAGTCTGATTGAGGTGTACAGAGAGGTTCCTGAGCTGGTAAGCCACCTGCATCTGCCCGTGCAGTCGGGGTCTGATCGTATTTTGGCGTTGATGAAGCGCAATCATATGGTATTGGAATACAAAGCAATTATTCGCAAGCTTCGTAAAATTCGCCCTGAATTAAGCATGTCATCTGATTTTATTATCGGTTTTCCCGGTGAAACCGATACTGATTTTGAGGCGACCATGAAGCTGATTGCTGATATTAACTACGACCTCTCATATAGTTTTATATACAGCCCCCGCCCGGGTACCCCCGCATCAAGTTTGCCAGACGACGTTCCGCTGGAAGTTAAAAAACAGCGCCTGAAAATCTTGCAAGATCGTATTAATCAGCAGACGGCAGCATTTAGCCGCGCAATGGTGGGCACCGTCCAACGTATTTTGGTGGAAGGCCCTTCACGAAAAACCCCAGCAGAGATGGCTGGTCGCACCGAGAATAATCGCGTGGTTAATTTTTGTGGGGCAAAGGCGCTGGTAGGGCAGTTTGTAAATGTTAATATTACAGTAGCACTTCCAAATTCACTGCGTGGTGAATTGATTTCAAAGCATTCAAATATTGCTGAGGCATAACCCGTAACGCACTGAGGAATACACTATTGAGCGAATATTATGAGCTAACACTGGCACCAGAGGATAACCAGCGCCTTGCCGCGCTGTGTGGCCAAGTGGGTGATAACCTGCGCCTGATTGAACGCCGTATGGGTGTCACTATCAGCAACCATGGCTGGCGTTTTCGTATTGCGGGTGAGGGTGAGGCGCTTGAAAGCAGTGCGCGGCTGTTGGAGCGTCTCTACGCAGAAACAGAACATGGTGATGAGGTCACTCCGGCACGCGTTCATCTGCTATTGCAGGAGATCAAAGCTGACGATATTCCGAGCAGTATCGAAGGATCCCCCGACCCGGTTGTACAGGCGAAACGTAAACAGGTGAAAGGGCGTGGCCCAAACCAACGTCGCTACCTGCAAAATGTGCTGACACACGACCTGAGTTTTGGTATTGGTCCGGCAGGTACCGGCAAAACCTATCTGGCAGTGGCCTGTGCCGTGGCGGCGCTGGAGCGCGATGAGGTGGCGCGTATTGTATTAACACGCCCCGCAGTAGAGGCCGGAGAACGCCTCGGGTTTTTGCCGGGTGATCTAGAGCAGAAAATAGACCCCTATCTGCGCCCGCTTTACGATGCACTCTATGAGATGCTGGGTAATGAAACGGTGGTTAAGTTAATGGAGCGCAATGTAATTGAAGTCGCACCATTGGCCTACATGCGTGGCCGTACCCTGAACGACTGTTTTATTATTCTGGATGAGGCACAAAATACCACGGTTGAGCAGATGAAGATGTTTCTGACGCGTATTGGCTTCGCCTCTAAAGCGGTGATTACGGGTGACGTGACACAGGTTGATCTGCCTAACAAGGTAAAATCTGGCTTACGCCATGCAACAGAAGTTTTGGGTGAAGTTGACGGTATTAGCTTTACCTTTTTCAAGTCCAGAGATGTGGTTCGTCATCCGCTGGTACAGCGTATTGTTGAGGCTTATGAGGCGAAGCAAGAGCCTGACCATGACTGAAATGGTGTTGACACTTGAGTGTCAGCGGGTGCTTGATGAAGATAACCCACTGAATGCCACACTGCCGAGTGATACCCAGCTCAAAAAATGGGTGTTAATGGCACTAGGCGATAAATTGGGCTTGACAGAGCTGGTGATACGCATCGTTGAGGTGGCAGAAAGTGCGGAGCTAAACGACACTTATCGTAATAAAAAAGCGCCGACCAATGTCCTCTCATTCCCCTTTGAAACACCTCAAGGTGTTACACCGTTGCCGTTGCTGGGTGACCTAGTAATATGCGCTACAGTGGTCACCCGAGAGGCCGAAGAACAACATAAAACATTGCATGCTCATTGGGCGCATATGGTTATTCATGGTGTATTACACCTGCTGGGTTACGACCATATTGAAGATGATGACGCGGCAGCGATGGAAAAACTTGAAATTGAGCTATTAGCCAGTCTAGGCTATAGCGATCCTTACATAGAAAATGGAATACAATGAACGACGGTCCCCTTACGAACGACCCTGCCAATAATGGGCAGCGGTCTTGGATAGAACGACTGGGTGATGCGCTCATGCGAGAACCCCAAGATAGACACCAACTGATTAACATCCTCCGTGATGCACAAAATCGTAACCTGCTGGATGCCGATGCCCTTGAGATGATTGAAGGGGTGTTAGCGGTTTCACAGATGCGGGTTCGTGACGTAATGCTCCCTCGCAACCAGATGATTACGGTGGATCGTGATGCTTCGCCTAAAGAATTTCTACCGGTGATGGTCGAGTCCGCACACTCTCGTTTTCCGGTAATTGGTGATAATAAAGACGAGGTTGCGGGTATTCTGCTGGCAAAAGATATGTTGAAATATTTTGTCTGCAAAGAAGAAAATTTTGATATTCGCGAGCTGCTGCGCCCCGTTGTGTTTATTCCGGAAAGCAAACGATTGAACGTGTTATTGCGCGAATTCCGCGCCAGTCGCAACCATATGGCCGTGGTGGTTGATGAGTACGGCGGTGTGTCTGGTTTGATTACTATCGAAGATGTACTTGAGCAGATTGTCGGTGAAATTGAAGATGAACATGATGTCGATGAAGATCTGACAATCTTCAAAAATAATGATGCAAGTTACACTATCAAGGCGATTACAGAAATCGAGGAGTTTAACAGCTACTTTGGGGTTGATTTGAACGGTGATGAATTTGACACAATTGGCGGCTATGTGGTGAACCAGCATGGCAACATGCCAAAGCGTGGTGATGTCATTGTTGTCGATAACTTCAGTTTTACAGTTGTCCGCTCCGACAAACGGCGCATACACCTGCTGCGCATGACTCTACTGAATGGCGAATCATCGCCCGCATCAAAATCAGTAAAAGATAACACCACAGAGCACGCTGGTGGCATTAGTTAAATCCCTAAATCGTGGGCCAGTGATATGGATTGCTCCCCTGGTTGCGGGTGCCATAACACCGCTGGCCTTCGCCCCTTTTGAGTTCTCACTGCTCATCTTTCCGGCCTTAATGGTACTGTTTCACCATTGGCTGACCTTACCCTCCAAACAGGCGTTACGCAGCGGCTACCTGTTTGGCCTTGGCCTGTTTGGCGTGGGCTGTTCATGGGTCTTTGTCAGCATGTACAATTATGGCGGTCTGGGAATGGCCGGCAGTCTTTTAGCGACCTCTATCTTTGTGGCCATTCTGGCGCTCTACCCAGCTGGGGCCAGTTGGCTGGCAGTTAAGTTGCGTGATCATTGTCACAGGCCGTGGCAGCAGCTGCTACTGGTAGCATCGCTGTGGGCGGGGTGTGAGATGTTTCGTGGCTGGTTTCTGACCGGTTTTTCCTGGCTCAACAGTGGCACCAGCCAGCTTGAAATGCCATTGTCAGGGTTCGCTCCGCTACTGGGTGTCTATGGTGTGAGCTGGCTGGTTGCATTCAGTGCTGGCCTGCTGTTGCTGTGGGCTTACCAGCGCCAGCAAGGCTGGCGCTTTGGCATCGTTTTTATACTGCTGTGGCTGAGTGCAGGTCTATTGCAGAGTGTTGAGTGGACTGAGGCAGAGGGTGAGTCGATTCAGGTGAGTGCCATGCAAGGCAATGTGGGCCTAGATGTTAAGTGGCTACCTGAGCAGCGCAGTGAGAATTTCAATATCTACGCTGGCTTGACCGATCTGCACTGGAAAAGTGATCTGGTGTTGTGGCCGGAGACCGCAATGACTGCATTTCTTCATCAAGTGGATGGCGAGATAGATCAGTTTATTGCCACCGCGCAGGAGACCGAGACCACGGTAATTACCGGTATCCCGGTTTATAACCAAGAGAGTGATCAGTATTATAATGCGCTGGTTGCCTTTAATAAGGGGGAAACAGCACTCTATTACAAGCGCCACCTGGTGCCTTTTGGTGAATACATCCCCTTTGAATCGGTACTCGGGCGGCTGCTTGAGTTTATGAGTATTCCAATGTCCAGTTTCACCGCAGGAAGTGACCAGCAAGAGACCCTGCGAGGCGCAGGTTTAAATATTGGTGCTTCGATCTGTTATGAGATCGCTTTTGCCGAGGAGATGATTCAGTCACTGCCCAAGGCTAATCTGCTGGTTAATGTGAGTAACGATACCTGGTTTGATGGCTCACTGGCACCCTATCAACACCTGCAAATGGCACGGATGCGTGCGCTGGAGAGTGAGCGATGGATCGTGCGAGCCACTAATACCGGGATTTCCGCCATTATTGATGATAAAGGTGTAGTGCGGGAAGTCAGCCCGCAAAACGAAGTGTATGTGGTAAGCGGTGAAGTACAGCCACGTAGCGGTGCAACGCCTTATGTGATGTGGGGTAACTGGCCAATTTGGCTGTTGATTGTCAGCTCACTATTATGGTTTGGTGGACGCTATTATCGGGCGCGTGCGATATAGCGTGCGGTTACATTTTGATACAAAAGACGCATGTAACAGCAACAGTATAAAAAATCTAATGGCTATAATTTAAAACAGCTTGTTGTGAGGTCGAATTGCCTGGGAGTTTCGTCGCAATGGGTAATGGTGTAGTCTTCATGCTTTATGCGGCGCCCCATAATTGGCCGATGGGTAATTGGAAAACGGAAGCTGAATGAGTAAACAAAATTCAACTGCACCGCTGATCGAGATTCGAGGCTTGACCTTCTCTCGCGGAGAGAGGGTGATTTTTGACGATATTGACATGGATATTGCCCGAGGCGAGGTGACGACCATAATGGGGCCGAGTGGCACGGGTAAAACCACACTGCTGCGCTTGATTGGTGGCCAGCTGCGCCCGGACTCTGGCTCAATTCGTGTCGATGGCGAAGAGGTCACAACATTATCACGCCGTGCGCTCTACCAGTTGCGGAAACGCATGGGTATGTTGTTTCAAAGTGGCGCGCTGCTGACGGATATGACCGTATACGATAATGTTGCCTTTCCATTGCGTGAACATACCAAGCTCTCCCCCTCAATGATCCGTAACCTAGTCTTGATGAAGCTGGAAGCGGTTGGGCTTCGTGGCGCAAGAGAGCTGATGCCCAGTGAGCTTTCAGGAGGAATGGCCAGGCGTGTTGCCATGGCCAGGGCGATTGCCCTTGACCCGATGATGATTATGTATGATGAACCTTTCACCGGGCAGGATCCTATCTCAATGGGCGTGCTGGTGTCGTTGATTCGCAAGCTTAACAGTGCATTAGGGCTATCGAGTATTGTGGTGAGCCACGATGTGGCTGAGGCGACCGCGATTGCCGATCATGTCTATCTTATTTCAAACGGCAAGGTGGTTGAGCACGGCACACCTGAGCAGCTGAATAATTCAGCCTCACCCTGGGTGAAGCAGTTCTTGAGGGGCGAACCCGATGGCCCGGTGCCATTTCACTTCGAGGCGGGTGACTACCTAGATGACCTGTTAGAGGGGCCTGCGGATGCTAAGTAAGGTACAACAGCTAGGTCGCTCGACCATCTCAGTGCTGGAGCGCTTGGGGCGAGGGTTTCTGTTCTTTGTGCAGTTGATAGCGGCGCTGCCAAATGTCGTCACGCGCGCTCCTCTGCTGGTTCAGCAGCTCTACTCGATTGGTGTGTTGTCCTTTCTGATAATATTTGTCTCAGGGCTGTTTGTTGGTATGGTGTTGGGGTTGCAGGGCTACTATACCTTGATCGACTTTGGTGCTGAGGAGTCGCTTGGGGTGATGGTGGCGCTCTCTTTGGTAAGAGAGCTGGGCCCCGTGGTGACCGCGCTTCTCTTTGCGGGGCGGGCGGGCTCCGCATTAACCGCTGAAATAGGCTTGATGAAGGCGACCGAACAACTCTCTGGCATGGAGATGATGGCGGTTGATCCCATTAAACGTATTGTGGCACCCCGCTTTTGGGCCGGTGTGATTTCGATGCCACTGCTGGCAGCTATTTTTAGCGCCATAGGCGTTGTGGGTGGCTACATCGTTGGGGTCGGTTTGCTGGGTATTGATGCAGGGGCTTTTTGGTCCCAGATGCAATCGAAAGTTGATCTGACAGAAGATATTTTAAACGGTGTGATTAAAAGTATTGTTTTTGGTGTGGTGGTGAGCTGGATTGCCGTTTACGAAGGATACGATGCCATCCCGACCTCTGAAGGGGTGAGTCGTGCAACAACACGCACTGTGGTGCATTCGGCGCTGGCGGTTCTGGCGCTCGACTTTATGCTGACCGCACTGATGTTTGGAGAGTAATTGAGATGCATAAAAAATCAGTAGAAATCTGGGTTGGGCTATTCATGGTGGTGGCGATAGCTGCGCTCTTTTTTCTCTCAATGCAAGTCAGTAGCTTGAACAAGTTTTCGGTTGATAGTGGCTATACTGTTGAGGCCAGCTTTGAGAATGTTGGTGGCTTGAAGGTTCGCTCACCCGTTTCTGTTTCCGGGGTTAAAGTGGGGCGTGTCGAAGCGATCAGCTATGATATGGAAAATTTCGAGGCACGGGTGGTGCTGTTGATTGATAATCAATATGATGCTTTTCCTGAAGATACCTCTGCCAGCATCTTCACCTCAGGCCTGCTGGGTGAACAGTATGTCAGCTTGGAGCCGGGTGGCAGCGATGAAGTTTTAAAAGATGGTGACACGATTAAACTGGTTCAGTCGGCCGTTATATTGGAGCAGCTTATTGGGCAGTTTTTATTTAGCAAGGCGGATGAATGAAACGGATAGCTGTTTTATTGAGTGCTCTGTGGCTACTGTTTGCCAGTATGACGACGGTTGCCGAGCCACTTGATTTTGATCAGGTGCTTGAGCGGGCACTTGATGTGGATCAAAGAATCATAGAGCGCGAACACTATGTAGTGGCAGCGCGTGCGCGCAAGGATGAGGTGAGTGGTAGCGATGATCTCCTCATCAGCCTGAATACTTTTGTAGGGCTTACGCCGAGAATAGAGGGTGGGTTTTACGGTGAGAATGGCGAAAGTTGTACCGGAAGCTGCGTACCAAGAGATGATAATCGTGATTTTGATGAGGTAACCCCCTGGTTTAATCTGCAGCTTAGCCTGATTAAACCACTCTATACATTTGGGAAAATTGAGAACTATGAAAAGGCGGCTACCGGCAATATTGCCCTCAAACAGGGAGATGTTGCTGTTCAACGTGGTAAAACAACACTGGATGTGAGTAAGGCGTATTACGGTTATCTTGCGGCGCGTGATACGCGCAAGCTGATGCGGGATGTGAGCAATCGTCTACAGAGTGCAACAGAGTTGGTTGAAGGTTGGCTTGAAGAGGGGAGCGGCGATGCGAAACAGTCAGACCTTTATGCCCTTAAGGCGGGCCACGCGCTAGCCAAAGGCTATTTTGCCAAAGCAAATGCCTTGGAGAAGGTCGCAATGACGGGCTTAAGAACACTCACGCAGTGGCCTGTAGCTGAGTCGTTTGAATTAATTGAACGGCGCATTCGGCCACTGCCCAAGCCTGCACTCCTGCTGCCTGAGCTGCAACAACAAGCCCTTGAACATCGCCCTGAAATGAAGCAGGTCGAGGCGGGTTTGTTGGCACGAAAAGCATTGATTGAAGCAAAGCGGTCGGAGGGGAAACCCAATATCTATGCTGGAATTATTGCCGGTGCGGCCTTCTCGCCCGGGCGGGATCAGCTGGATAACCCACATGTTTATGATCCCTTTAACTATGAGGCGGCCACACCGGTGTTGGGTCTGCAGTGGTCGTTCTCTTATGGTGCTCAACCGGCGAGAGTTGCACAGGCACAAGCCGAACTGGATGCAACACTCTCGATTGCAGCGTTTGCACGCCAAGGTATTCCATTTCAAGTGGCAGAGAGTTACTACCAGGTTCAAGGCTATTCAGAGATGGTGGCATCACTGGAGATGGCAGCCCGGGAGTCTCGGCGCTGGATGATTGCCAGTTATGCTGATTTTGAAGCGGGCCTGGAAACAGCCGATAAGGCGGTCACAGCTCTACAAGCTTATGTGTTGGCGTACAGTCAATATTTGCAGGCAGTGTACGAATATAATATGCAGGTTAAAACACTATCTGTTGTGAGTGGGGAGAGTTAAATGTTGCGAAATGGGATGATGGGTGTGTTGTTAATGGCTTTATCCTTTCCGGCTTTGGCGGTAGCCAATGTTGCACCGGATGCACTAGTGAAGCAGACCACAGAAATTATTATTCAGAAGATCAAGGCCGACCGGCAGCAGATTCAAAATGACCCCGAGCGGCTCTTTAGATTAGTTGACGAGGTTGTGCTTCCGCACTTTGATTTTGAAAAAATGTCGAAGTGGGTGCTCGGAAAATATTGGCGCAAGGCAGATCAGGCTCAGCGACAGCAGTTTGTTTATGAGTTTCGCCAGCTATTGGTACGCACCTATGCTAAAGCGTTGCTGGAAAATGTGGATCAGCCTGTAGACTTTTTGCCTTTGCGTGCCAAGGCGGATGCCGTTGATGTGACGGTGAGCACAGAGATCCCTCAGGATGGCGGGTTCCCGATCCCGATTAACTATAAAATGCACCTGAATGATGATGGCTGGAAGGTGTACGATGTCAATATTGACGGCATTAGTCTGGTGACTAATTACCGTACCAGCTTCTCGAGTGAAATTCGTAAAAATGGCATTGATGGTCTGCTCGCTAAACTCTCATCACGTAGCAGCTCCCCTTAATGGCTGCGTTGGCAACGATCGAGTCACAAGGGGCGGGTAAAATGGAGGTGAAGGGCGATCTGGTCTTCTCCTCTGTCACATCACTACTGGCCGAGAGTGTGGCATATTTTAAACCGCAGGAAGAGTTGTCGATTGATCTCGCTGCGGTCACACACTCCGACAGTGCGGGTGTTGCTCTACTCCTTGAGTGGATGCAGATGGCAAAATTGCGAAATCTCAAGCTCTCTTTCAGTAATATTCCGGCTCAGATGTGGACCATTATCGATGTCAGCGGACTTGCCCAGCGACTCCCGTTGCTGAATAGCAGTCAATCACCCTAAAAAGGTGGTTTATCATGGGTTATCTAAGGTATCCTTGCCAGCCTTGAAAGTATCGTGAGGCAGCGCTATGCAAAATGAACAGGTTCAGGTTCAATTATTAACGGCATTTCCAGAATCAGAGGTGCTGGTGAGTGGCGAAGGCTGTAATTTTGCGGTAACGATTATCAGCAAGCAGTTTGAAGGCCTGAGTAGGGTGCAGGAGCAAAAGTTGGTCTATGCCACGCTGTCAGAGCAGATTGCCAGTGGCGAGATTCATGCGGTGACAATCAAAGCCTACACCCCCGAAGAGTGGGCAACATTAGCAAAAAATGTGAGCTGATTACAGATGACTTCCCTCTCGTGAATGAGTTAAGGCTGGATTGATGGATGAATTAATTATTACTGGCGGCACAACCCTGCAGGGTGAAATTCGTATTTCAGGTGCGAAAAATGCAGCCCTACCTATTCTGGCGGCAACCCTGCTGGCAAGTGAACCCGTTACGATTGGCAATGTTCCCCACCTACAGGACGTAACCACCACCATGGAGCTTTTAGGGCGCATGGGCGTGACACTGGTTATTGATGAAAAAATGAATGTTGAGGTTGACGTCTCAACCATAGAGTCATTTGTTGCCCCCTACGAGCTGGTAAAAAAAATGCGTGCGTCAATTCTGGTATTAGGCCCCATGCTGGCACGTTTTGGTGAAGCTGAAGTCTCACTACCCGGTGGTTGCGCTATTGGTTCTCGCCCTGTCGATCTGCATATTCGCGGTTTACAGGCAATGGGGGCAGAGGTGGTGGTTGAAAACGGCTACATCAAGGCTCGTGCCAAGCGCTTAAAAGGGGCTAAGCTGGTCATGGATGTGGTGACGGTTACCGGTACCGAAAATCTGCTGATGGCCGCCGCACTGGCTGAAGGTACCACTATCATTGAAAATGCAGCACGTGAACCCGAGGTGGTTGACCTGGCTGGGTTTATTAACGCGATGGGCGGTAAGATCAGTGGCGCAGGCACCGATACCATTACTATTGAAGGGGTCGAAACGCTACACGGTTGCCACTATAATGTACTGCCCGATCGTATAGAGACGGGTACCTTCCTTGTGGGTGCTGCGATGACCGGCGGTAAAGTTAGACTGAAGGACACTAATCCGGCACTGCTGGATGCTGTCGTTGCCAAACTGACCGAAGCGGGCGCGCTGGTGACGGCAGGTGAGGATTGGATCGAACTCGATATGCAGGGTAAGCGCCCCAAGGCAGTGGATATTCATACGGCACCTTACCCCGCATTTCCAACAGATATGCAGGCGCAGTTCAGCGCTTTAAATGTAGTCGCTGAGGGTGTGGGAACCATCCGCGAGACGGTGTTTGAGAACCGCTTTATGCACGTTCAAGAACTTCAGCGTATGGGAGCTAAAATCAAGGTTGAAGGGAATACAGCGATTGTCAGCGGTCGAGAGGGATTAACCGGCGCGCCAGTGATGGCAACCGATCTGCGTGCATCAGCTTGTCTGGTGCTGGCGGGGCTTGTGGCGAAGGGTGATACCCATGTGCAGCGCATCTATCATATTGATCGCGGTTATGAGCGTATTGAAGAAAAATTACAACAGCTGGGTGCGCGGATACGCCGCGTACCGGCTTAATGGTTGTCAGATAACATGAGTGAACAATTGATAATAGCCCTTTCAAAAGGGCGCATCTTCAAAGAGACCCTGCCGCTGTTAGCCCATGCGGGCATAGAGCCGCTGGAAGAGCCTGAGTCGAGCCGCAAGCTGATTCTGGATACCAATCATGATGATATTAAGTTGATCATTGTGCGCGCCTCCGATGTGCCAACCTATGTTCAGTACGGGGGGGCAGACTTAGGGGTCACTGGTAAAGATGTGTTGATGGAGCATGGCGGTGAAGGGGTGTATGAGCCTCTGGACTTGAAAATTGCCCGCTGTAAGTTGATGGTGGCCGGTCCCAAGGGTCAACCCGAGCCTAGTCGCCGCTTGCGGATCGCTACAAAATTTGTCAACAGCACCAAGCGTTACTATGCTGAGCAGGGTAAACAGGTCGATATTATTAAACTGTACGGTTCAATGGAGCTAGCGCCCTTGGTCGGAATGGCCGACCGTATCGTGGATGTAGTGGATACCGGCAATACACTGAGAGCAAATGGTCTTGAGCCGCTAGAGCATATCGCCGAAATCAGCTCCCGCCTCATTGTTAACAAGGCGTCAATGAAAACAAAAAACAGGCGTATTCAGGCGCTCATCAAAGATTTTTCTGAAGCAGTACAGTAACTATACAGTACAAAACGCATAACCCGTTGTTGTCACAAGGTTGAGAGAGCGCCATGGTTAATATCAAACGTCTAAATGCCTCCGATGAAAAATTTGCCGAGCAACTAGAGGCACTTTTGGCGTGGGAGTCCGTATCAGATGATGCGGTTTTCAATGTGGTTAAGGGTATTATTCAAAGTGTTCGCCATCGTGGTGATGAGGCAGTAGTTGAGTTTACCAACCGTTTCGATCGAATGAGTGTCGATTCGATGACAGAGTTGGAAATACCGCTCTCACAAGCCGTAGCCGCCCTAGAGAATATTCCTCAAGAGCAGCTGGCAGCACTGAAATTATCGGCGCAGCGAATTCGCGAGTATCATCAGCGCCAGAAACAGGCCTCCTGGTCATACACCGAGGCGGATGGCACCATGTTGGGCCAACAGGTCACACCATTAGATCGCGTCGGCCTCTATGTGCCGGGTGGCAAAGCGGCGTACCCCTCGTCCGTATTAATGAATGCGATTCCAGCTAAAGTGGCGGGCGTTGAAGAGCTGATTATGGTGGTGCCAACACCTGATGGCGTAGTGAATGAGCTGGTTTTGGCCGCTGCCGCCATCTCTAATGTTGACCGTATCTTTTCGATTGGTGGTGCACAGGCGATTGCCGCACTCGCCTACGGTACCGAGACAATACCCAAAGTGGATAAAGTGGTGGGGCCCGGTAATATCTATGTGGCAACCGCCAAGGGAATGGTATTTGGAGCCGTGGGTATCGACATGATTGCCGGGCCTTCAGAAATACTAGTGGTGTGTGATGGTCAGACTGATCCAGATTGGATAGCAATGGATCTCTTCTCCCAAGCTGAGCATGATGAAGATGCTCAATCGATTCTTGTTTCACCCGATGCCGGTTTTCTTGATAAGGTGCAAGCGAGCATAAACAGACTGTTACCCACCATGGAACGTAAAGAAATTATTAGCACCTCACTGACAGCGCGTGGCGCACTCATCCATGTCGCCGATATGCAACAAGCGATGTTGGTAACCAATACCATTGCACCAGAGCATTTGGAGCTTTCAGTTGCCGACCCAGAGGCGCTTCTACCCGAAATTCGCCATGCGGGTGCTATTTTTATGGGGCGATACACAGCGGAGGCTTTGGGTGACTACTGTGCAGGCCCCAACCATGTGCTGCCAACCTCACGTACCGCACGTTTTAGCTCAGCACTTGGGGTCTATGACTTTCAGAAACGCTCAAGCTTAATTATGTGCTCTGCTGAGGGAGCCTCAGAGCTGGGAAGAACTGCGTCGGTATTTGCACGTGGTGAAGGGCTTACCGCTCACGCCCAGTCTGCCGAGTTTCGTATTAAGCAGTGAGCTGGTTTTTTAAATCTCAACGCCTCAACCTATTAACCCGCAGCGATATTAGATCTCAACGATGAACTCGATAGATAACCGTATGAAGCGCTGGATTCGCCCTGAAATTCGCGCCCTTCACGCCTACCCTGTACCTGATGCCAGCGGCATGATAAAACTGGATGCTATGGAAAACCCCTACAGATGGCCAGCATCGATGCGAGAAGAGTGGCAGAAGCTGCTGGGCGCTACCGATGTGAATCGCTATCCTGATTCGGGCGCAAAAGCGTTAAGTTTGCGCCTTAAGCAAGCGCTTGAGGTACCCGACGGAATGGATATCGTGCTGGGTAACGGCTCGGATGAAATCATTCAGATGCTCGCCATGGCCGTGGCTGCACCTGGGCGCGCTATTATGGCACCTGAGCCTGGGTTTGTGATGTATAAAATGATCGCCGGGTTTGTGGCGATGGACTATATTGGTGTGCCACTAAAGCAGGACTTCTCGCTGGATATGCCCGCCATGCTCGCGGCAATTGAAGCGCAGCAACCGGCACTGATTTTCTTAGCCTACCCAAACAACCCAACCGGCAACATGTTTTCTGAGCAGCAAGTGAAGGCAATTATTGAGGCCGCCGATGGCTTGGTTATTGTCGATGAGGCCTACCACGCCTTTGCCGATCACAGCTTCATGGGAGCGCTGGGCAACTATCCGAACCTGTTAGTGATGCGTACTCTATCCAAGTTAGGTCTGGCGGGTTTGCGCCTGGGCCTGCTGGTCGGGCCGCCTGCCTGGCTGGCTGAAATCGATAAGGTACGTCTTCCGTACAACATCAATGTACTCACCCAGGTCAGCGCCGACTTTGCACTTCAGCATGCCGATGTTTTTGCAAAACAGACTGCCGCCATTCGCGCTGATCGAACTCTGCTGATGGTAGCACTTGAAGAGATTGCACTGCTGGAGGTTTTTCCCAGTGCCGCCAATTTCATCCTGTTTCGCGTACCCGAAGGGCGGGGCAACGATATTTTTGATAAGCTCAAACAGTCGGGCATCTTGATTAAAAACTTAACGCCCCAAGGTGGCTTGCTGCAAGACTGCCTGCGGGTGACCGTAGGCACACCTGAAGAGAATCAAGCCTTTATCAAAGCACTCACTACACTGCTTTAGCGTAGTGCAATAATTGATTGGAGAGCAATATGGCACGTACAGCCAGTGTAAAACGCAATACCTTGGAGACCCAGGTTGCGGTGAGTATCAACCTAGATGGCAGCGGAAAAGCCAGCCTAGATACCGGTGTTGCATTTTTGGAACATATGCTTGATCAAATTGCACGCCACGGCATGCTCGACCTTGAGATCATCGCAACAGGTGACCTGCATATCGACGCACACCACACCGTAGAGGATATCGGTATTACACTGGGCCAGGCTTTTGCTAAAGCGGTGGGTGACAAACGTGGTATCCGTCGTTACGGGCACGCCTATTGCCCCCTTGATGAAGCACTATCCCGAGTAGTGATCGACTTCTCTGGTCGCCCGGGCCTGGAGTACCATGTGGCGTTTACCCGCGCCTCAATTGGTGGCTTTGATACCGAGCTGTTCTACGAGTTTTTTCAGGGCTTTGTTAACCATGCAGGTGTAACACTGCACATCGACACCTTGCGTGGGCGCAATGCACACCATATTGCAGAAACTATCTTCAAAGCCTTTGGTCGCGCACTACGTAATGCAGTGGAGCTTGATGAGCGCCTAGGTGATCAGATGCCCTCCACCAAGGGCTCCTTGTAAAGTCAGGATTGAAAACATGAAAACAGTGGCTGTTATCGATTATGGAATGGGCAACCTCCACTCGGTTGCCAAGGCGTTAGAGAAAGTGGCAACGGATACCCGGGTGGTCGTGACATCAGACGCTGAGACAATTGTTAAAGCAGACCGCGTGGTGCTTCCGGGAGTGGGTGCTATTCGTGACTGCATGGCCGAAATAAAACGCCTGGGAATCGATCAAGTGGTGAGCGAAGTAGCGGCTAGCAAGCCGTTGCTGGCTGTCTGTGTCGGTATGCAGGCACTGCTGTCACACAGCGCAGAAAATGGTGGCACAGACGGCTTAAACATCCTGCCGGGGGAGATTCGTTTTTTTGCAGATACTTTTTCAGGAAAAGCTGAATACGCTCCGCTGAAAGTGCCCCACATGGGGTGGAATCAGGTTCATCAAAAGGCCCTCTCTCATCCCATGTGGGAGAAAATATCACAGGATAGCCGTTTCTATTTTGTGCACAGTTATTATGCGCCGGCCGCAGAAGTTGCAGCCTGTTCAGCCACAACCGAATACGGTGTTCAGATCGCCTCTGCACTCCATCATGAAAATATCTTTGCGACCCAGTTTCATCCCGAAAAAAGTGCCAATGACGGTTTGCAGTTATACGCAAATTTCCTGAATTGGGATGTGTAATAATATAGCGTTTGTTATCAAAACGAGGAAATTGTACTCATGTTGTTAATACCTGCGATTGATCTTAAAGAGGGAAAGTGTGTTCGGCTCCGTCAGGGACGTATGGAGGATGACACTGTTTTTTCAGACGATCCGGTGGCCATGGCAGCTCGTTGGGTTGAGGCAGGTGCACGGCGTTTGCATCTGGTGGATCTGGACGGTGCCTTTGCTGGGCGACCGGTTAATGCTGAGGTGATTCACCGCATCAGCAAAGAGTTTCCTGATCTGCCTATTCAGATTGGTGGCGGCATTCGCAGCAAAAGTACCGTGCAGTCATACCTGGATGCGGGTGTGCAGTTTGCCATTATTGGCACCAAAGCAGTCAATGAACCTGACTTTGTGGGTGATTTGTGTCTTGAATTTCCGGGACATATCATCGTTGGTCTGGATGCCAAGGATGGCAAAGTGGCCATTGATGGTTGGTCAAAACTTTCCAAGCACGATGTTATTGATATGGCAAAACACTTTGAAAATGATGGTGTTGAAGCAATCATATATACCGACATCAGCCGTGATGGAATGATGCAGGGGGTTAACGTGGAAGCAACCGTTAAGTTGGCACAAGCGGTCAATATCCCCATTATCGCCTCCGGTGGTATTACCAATATTGATGATATTCGTGCCCTGAGTGAGGTCGCGGACGAGGGGATTTCAGGTGCAATAACCGGTCGTGCCATCTACGAAGGAGGCCTCGACTTTGCCGAAGGGCAAACGCTAGCTGACAAGCTTTGTAGCCGGTAACGATTAAAATAAATCCCTCACTCACCGTTATAAAGAGGACAAAATGGGTCTAGCAAAACGAATCATCCCCTGCCTTGATGTGGATAATGGCCGCGTTGTCAAAGGCGTGCAGTTTGTAGATATTCGTGATGCGGGTGATCCGGTAGAGGTTGCGCGTCGCTACGATGAGCAAGGGGCTGATGAGCTGGTGTTCCTTGATATAACCGCCACCGCCCACGATCGGGATACTATCGTGCATGTGGTCGAAGAGGTCGCAAGTCAGGTGTTTATTCCGCTTACAGTGGGGGGTGGGATACGCAGTAACGATGATATTCGTATCATGTTAAACGCCGGTGCCGATAAAGTAGCCATCAATAGCGCAGCCGTGTCTCGCCCAGAATTTGTGCGCGAGGCGGCGGAGCGCTTTGGCAGTCAGTGTATTGTGGTCGCCATTGATGCCAAATGCGTCTCCTCCAAGGGTGAAGCGCCACACTGGGAAATATTTACCCACGGCGGGCGCAAGCCCACCGGCATCGATGCCGTTAGCTGGGCAAAACGCATGACTGACTACGGTGCGGGTGAAATATTACTCACCAGCATGGATCGCGATGGCACCAAAAATGGCTTTGACCTTGCACTGGTTCGCGCAGTGAGTGACGCTGTCCCCGTGCCTGTTATCGCCTCAGGGGGTGTCGGCAAGCTGGAGCATCTGGCCGATGGTGTTATCAAGGGTGGGGCAGAGGCCGTACTGGCGGCCAGTATTTTTCATTTTGGAGAATACAGCGTCGAACAAGCGAAACAGTGTATGGCGGCACAAGGTATTGAGGTGCGTCTTTAATGAATAAAACAGAGTGGCTCGATGTCATTAAATGGAGTGGTGATGGCTTGGTTCCGGTGATTACTCAGGAAGCAGACAGCGGTACGATATTGATGTTTGCGTGGATGAGCCGCGAAGCACTGGAGATGACCGCTCGCATTGGCGAAGCCGTATACTGGTCACGCTCCCGGGGCAAACTCTGGCACAAGGGAGAGCGCTCCGGCCATACCCAAAAGGTGCTGGATATACGTCTCGATTGCGACAACGATGTGATATTGCTAAAAGTTGAACAGCAGGGAGTAGCCTGTCATACCGGGCGACACAGTTGTTTTTACCAGCAGTTACAAAACAGCCAATGGCAGCGTGTTGAGCCGGTTATCAAAAACCCTAACGAAATCTACGGGAAATCATGAGCGAACAGACCTTAATTCAGTTAGCGCAGGTACTGGAGCAGCGCAAGCAGCAAAGTGCCGATGACTCCTACGTTGCAAGTCTCTATCATAAAGGGTTGGATGCTATCCTTAAAAAAATAGGCGAAGAGGCAACAGAAACCGTGATGGCGGCCAAAGACGGTGAAAATGATAAAATTGTCTACGAAGTAGCAGATCTCTGGTTTCACACCATGGTATTGTTAGCCCATAAGGGGTTGGGGCCTGATGATGTGTTAAATGAGCTTGAACGGCGCTTTGGCCTCTCTGGCCACGCCGAAAAAGTAGCCAGAAAGGATAAATAACCCATGAGTGACTGTGTTTTTTGCAAAATTGTGGCGGGTGATATTCCAGCCAACATTGTATATGAAGATGACAAGGTTCTGGTTTTTAAAGATATTAACCCCCGCACCCAGGTGCACTTGCTGACTATTCCTAAACAACACATAGAAAGTTTGGCCGAGATCGATGATAGCCACGACCCATTAATGGCGCACATGATCAAGATTCAGCAGTCGCTGGCCAAAAAACAGGGGCTTGAAAGCGGCTTCCGCACTATCATCAATACAGGAAAAGGTGGCGGACAAGAGGTCTTCCACCTACATATACATCTACTGGGTGGCAATAATCTACCCACGTTCACGAAAGAGTGAGGAGTTAGTTATGGGTGGCATAAGTGTTTGGCAGCTGTTAATTCTGCTAGTGATTGTCGTACTGCTGTTTGGTACCAAAAAACTGAAAAACATGGGTAAAGATGCAGGTGATGCGGTTAAAGGCTTCAAAAACGCAATGAGTGATGGTGAAAAAGATGCCGCCCCACCTCAAACAACCCCCTCTTCAGTAGAGCATCAGCCATCAGCGGATGCCGCTGCAAAAGTGGTCGAGGGCGAAACACCAAAGAAGGAGGCAGAGCGCAGCTAACGCTGCCTCTGTTGATCCCGTGTTTGATATCGGCTTCTTTGAAATGGCTGTGGTCGCTGTGGTTGCGTTGTTTGTGGTCGGCCCAGAGCGTTTGCCGGGGCTGGTACGCACCGGTGGCTACTGGTTTGGGAAAATTCGTTACTGGGTCAATAACACCAAAAGCGAAATGAAACGGGAGTTTCATAATGCCGAAGTATTGCGCCAAGAGACGGAACAAAAAATAGAGCAGAGCGCCACAGAGGCACTTGATATTCAAGCAAAACCCAATGAAATAAATAGTGCAAATAAGCATTTGCCGCCAAAACAACCATGAGTGATGCACCGGTTCACCCCCAGCAATCGCTTATACAGCACCTCAGTGAGTTGCGTAATCGACTCATTATCTCTGTGGTGGCGATCCTCATCGCACTGGTAGCTATCTACCCCTTTGCCAACGAACTCTACAACTTTGTCGCGCAGCCGCTGTTAAAACATCTTCCCACAGACACTAGCATGATTGCCACTCAGGTATCATCACCCTTCATGGCACCCTTCAAGCTATCACTGGTTGCCGCCATCTTTGCCGCCATCCCCGTGGTGCTGTACCAACTGTGGGGCTTTATCGCGCCAGGGCTTTACAAACATGAACGTCGCCTGGTTTTCCCCCTGCTGTTTATGAGCGTCACCCTTTTTTATCTGGGTGCCTTATTCGCCTACTATGCTGTTTTTCCGCTGGTTTTTGGTTTTTTCACTGCAATGGCACCCGAAGGGGTCACGGTGATGACCGATATCTCGAGCTATCTCGACTTTATACTCAAAATGTTCTTCGCCTTTGGTGTGGTATTTGAAGTGCCAGTATTGACCATTATTTTAGTGCGCAGTGGCATCACTACACCGCAAAAACTACTGGCGAAAAGACCCTATGTCATTGTAGGCGCGTTTGCTTTGGGCATGTTGCTGACTCCACCAGATATCTTCTCACAAACACTGCTGGCCGTACCCATGTGGCTACTGTTCGAACTGGGTGTGTTGCTGAGTCGGTTGGAGATGTTCGGAGGCAAGCCAGAAGTCGCCACATCTACTGACACGCATAGGGATTAAATGATTATTTCCCTTTTTGAAGGTCCTGGTGCAGGGGGCGTTAGTGTTTTTTAATCGGTATATTTAACAACGCAAGATATTCATCAGCCGGTACAGGTTTACTGTAGAGGAATCCCTGGATCATTTCACAGTGTAGGGTGCAAAGGAATCTGGCTTGTACGGCCTCTTCCACTCCTTCGGCAACAACGTTGAGGTGAAGGCTGTGGGCAAGGGCGATAATGGCGGTGACAATGGCGGCATCACTCTTGTCATGTTCGATATCTTTTACGAAAGAGCGGTCAATTTTCAGTGTGTCGATGGGGAAGCGTTTAAGGTAGCTCAGTGATGAGTACCCGACACCAAAGTCATCAATTGAGAGTGTAATCCCCAGCTGGTGAATGGCTTGAAGGGTATCGATACAGCGGGTGCTATTTTGCATGATAGTACTTTCGGTGATCTCCAGCTCGAGCAACGCGGGTGGCAGCTGGCTTTGGCTGAGCGCATTTTTTATCTTTTCTATCAATAAGCTGTCTTTGAATTGCTGAGCAGATATGTTGACGGCAATCTTTTGCTCTAACCCCAGATCTAACCACTCTTTGGCTTGCCTGCACGCTTCTTGAAGTACCCACTCACCAATTTGAATGATCTGGCCTGAGTGTTCAGCTATCGAAATGAAGTCGTTCGGCGGGACGATACTGCCATCGCTCTTGATCCAGCGGATAAGGGCTTCGGCACCGGTAATCGTCTGTGTTTTTACATCAATTTTGGGTTGGTAGAAGAGTTTGAATTCATGGTTTTCGATGGCATGTCGCAACTGACTCTCGATGACCAGGTGTTGATAGCTGATACAGTTGATCTCTTCAGAGTAAAACTGGTAGTTGTTACGCCCCTCTTCTTTTGCATGATGCATTGCGACATCTGCTTTTTGCAATAGTGTGGCGGTCTCTTCACTATCGGTGGGAAAGAGTGATATACCGATGCTTAACGTAATGAGTACCTCTTGGCCCTGTAGTGAAAAGGGTGTTGAGATGACTTCAAAAATTCTTCGAATAATGTTGATGATGTTGTCAACATCTTCGAGGTCGATAATCAGTAGGCTGAACTCATCACCACCTAAGCGGGAGATGCTGATGTTGTTTTTATCATCGGCGGGCCTGCCAATGGAGTCGCTGTTTCGCAGTGTATTGTTGAGCCGGTTGGCAACGGCTTTTAATAGTTCATCACCGGCACTGTGCCCCATGCTCTCATTGATTCGGCTAAACAGGTCGATATCGAGCAGTAAAATCGCCAGCTTGGTTTTGTGACGGTGGGCATTACTGATCGCTTGTTCCACGCGATCTTGAAACAGCATTCGATTTGCCAGGCCGGTAAGCGGGTCGTGGCCAAGCCGGTATTCGAGCTCTTGAGTGCGCTGGTCAATCGCATTCGTCAGGGTGCGATTTTGCTGTTGAATTAGGTTGTACAGTGCTGAACTTTCTAGTGCTGAGGCGCAGTTGTGCAGAATAACAGAGAGCAGGCTTAGACGAGTGGCAGAGAGTTGATCAAAGGGTACTTCGCTCACACCGATAAACATACCCCGCACCCGGGTTTTTGTGGTGAGAACGTGCAGAATAACCGGTTTATCCTTTTCTTTAGACTCCATGGTGACCGGGCGGTTTTGCTGGATGGCCCAGGCAAACTGGCCGCTTTCAATTAATCTATCAACCTGCTGTTGCAGCGGCTCGTAATGCTCATCAGGCTTCCAGTGAGTGAGATTGAATGAGGCATCCGCTTCATCAATGGTGAGAATGGCCAGGCTTTTAAAATTGATTGTGCGTTGTATGTAACTCAGGCTGGTGGCGAATATCGCACCGACATCCCGGCTCTGACTGGATGAACCGTACATGCCGTTTAGGGAGGTTAGCAGCTCCAGTGTCAGCTCGTGCCACTGTTGCAGGTCATCATCTGGGATTGTGGTTGAGGGTTTCACGAGTGCAGAGTGCTCTTAAATAGTTTGATTGATTCGTTGTACTGCATTTTGACCTGTTCTGTCATTTCTGGCAGTTGTTCCAAGGTGATCCCAAGCCGCTGCCAGGCCATATCAGAGAGTGGCGCAATGCGTTTTTCGCCGCTGTTTCCCAGTTGCAGTGCGTGGGCAATGATGTCTGCCATATGAAGTGTGGCACACTCATCTTGATAGTGCTCTGCACTTTCAGGGTGATGGTGGTGGTGAATGGGTTGATGAATCGAGGGGGGAAGGTGCCAGTGTGCTAAAAAACGGGCACCAATTTCACCGTGGTCAATCTGCCACATGGCAAGCTCCGTTTGGTGCAGTAGTCGTTTGGATTGATGAGCCGTTTGCAGGAGTTTACGAGCCTCACCAGGGTCGCCCAGGCAGATGACAATGCGGCCAATGTCATGTAAAAGACCCAGCACATAATAACGCTCAATATTAGACTCTTTTCGTAGGGTGGCAATCACGCGCGAAGCCACGGCAACACCCAGGCTGTGCTGCCAAAAACCGTTTATGTTGAAGTCGTCGTTGGGGATGGATGGAAATGCCCTGAGCATAGCGCAGGCTAAGGTGAGCTCGCGTAACTGTTGTATTCCAACAATAGTAATGGCTTGCGCTACGGTGGTGATTTCTGCCGGAAAACTGAAAAAGGCACTATTGGCAATGCGTAATAACTGGGCAGTGAGCGAGGCATCCTGATTTATAATGTTGCTAATATCCTTCAGGCTTGAGTTGGGGTTATTGATCGCGTTGTTCAGTTGATAATATGTCGAGGGCGGTGTGGCCAGTGTAGTGGTGCGGGAAATAAGCGCCTCAAGATCATACATGTTTATCACGCTTTTCCCCGCTATCCAGCTCGATAGCAATGTGTTGTACGCTAATATCGAATAGCTGTTGCATGACGGGATGTTGCTGGTTGGCTAGACTGAATAAGTCATTGGCAATTTCGTGAGCACGTTTGATCGCAGCGTGGGTGGCTGGAGTGATGCTCTGTTGTAGTGGCTTCTCTTCGGTCGAGCCTCCGTCAACGCTCACTTCAGTAATCCCCCAGGTTTTGAGTACCTTTATGTAGTGGGCCGTTAGCACGGTATCTGTTTTGACCAGCAAGCGACCATAGCTGTCGCGAACATCACTGTGCAATGTCATGCCGGGCTGTAGATGTTCTGTCTGCACCATACGCTTGTACCACCTGTCTATTTGCGCGTTACAAAGTAACATCCTGTTGGTGTTGTTTCTATGTCATTACCCCGTAAATAGAGGCTTTTAGTCTGGGTGATGAATCGGCTGAGTAGTGAGATCCTTTAGCAATTTTACCCCGTGTTTTACAGGATGGCTTACTAAATAGTGGTATCATTAAGTAATAGGATAGTTTTGTAACACCCTGTAAATTAAAGATATATGATATTCATATTTTGTTGTGAACAGTGCGCTGTGCTTGACCTTATGACGGAAAACCCTGATCATAGCGCATTTTCACACCCCATATAAATATGCGTGGTGTTAGCCCGCTATGCCACCGTTGTCCCCAAGTAAGGGAGGCGGTTTGAATCAATAATGAGAGGTTGGAGCATATGTCTCAGCAATCACAGATACCCGATATCGATGCAGTTGAAACCCAGGAGTGGCTGGAAGCCCTGGAAGCGGTTATTGAGACCGAAGGGGTCGAACGTGCCCATTTCCTGCTGGAACAGATGATTGATAAGGCGCGTCGCTCGGGTGCTAATTTACCCTACTCTGCGAATACCGCTTACGTGAATACCATTCCAACCCATATGGAGGCGCCTATTCCGGGTGATCAGGCGATTGAGGATCGAATCCGCTCCTTTATTCGCTGGAATGCGATTGCCATGGTGGTCAAAGCGAACCGCAAGGCTTCCGAACTGGGCGGGCACATCGCCTCTTTTGCCTCTTCAGCGGTTTTGTATGATGTCGGTTTCAACCACTTTTGGCGCGCACCCAGTCATGAGCACGGTGGTGATCTGATCTACTCACAAGGGCACGCATCACCGGGGACCTATGCCCGCGCCTTTCTGGAGGGGCGTTTGACAGAAGAGCAGATGGACCATTTCCGCCAAGAGGTGGATGGTAAAGGTCTGCCCTCATATCCACACCCGTATTTGATGCCGGACTTCTGGCAATTCCCGACCGTCTCCATGGGGCTGGGGCCGATTATGTCGATCTACCAGGCGCGGTTTATGAAGTACCTTCAGGATCGAGGCATTGCCAATACTCAGCAGCGTAAAGTCTGGGCTTTTTTGGGTGATGGCGAGTGTGATGAGCCTGAATCACTAGGTGCTATCTCGCTGGCTTCGCGGGAAAATTTGGATAACCTGGCCTGGGTGATCAACTGTAACCTGCAACGGCTCGATGGGCCGGTGCGTGGTAACGGTAAAATTGTTCAAGAGCTGGAGGCGATGTTCCGGGGTGCGGGCTGGAATGTGGTTAAGGTTTTGTGGGGCTCCTATTGGGACCCACTGCTGGCGAAAGATACCAGCGGATTGCTGCAAAAGCGCATGATGGAATGCGTGGATGGTGATTTACAGAACTACAAGGCGAAGGATGGCGCTTATGTTCGAGAGCACTTTTTTGGTAAATATCCAGAGCTGCTGGAGATGGTTTCCAAAATGTCGGATGATGATATTTGGCGCTTGAATCGTGGTGGCCACGATCCTCATAAAGTATATGCGGCCTATCATAATGCTATGAATACCGAAGGTCAGCCGACGGTTGTGTTGGCCCACACCGTTAAAGGGTATGGTATGGGTTCGGCGGGTGAAGCACAAAACCGTACCCACTCACAGAAAAAGCTGGCGGGCGATGAGATGATCTATGTGCGTGATCGCTTTAATATCCCGCTGAATGATGAGGATGCGGCGGCGGGTAAGTATTATGTGCCTGATGCGAAAAGTCCTGAAATGCAGTATATGCACGCCCGTCGCAAAGAGCTGGGTGGCTACCTGCCACAGCGCAATCAAAATGCTGCACCGCTTGAGGTGCCCCCGCTGGAGACTTTCGCCGCTCTTTTGAAAGGGTCAGGCGAAAAAGAGATGTCCACCACTATGGTCTACGTGCGTCTGTTGACGCTGTTGTGCCGTGACAAAAAGATGGGCAGATATGTGGTGCCGATTGTTCCCGATGAGGCGCGCACCTTCGGTATGGAGGGGATGTTCCGCCAGCTGGGTATCTACTCTTCGGTGGGGCAGCTTTATACCCCACAGGATAAAGATGAGATCATGTTCTATAAAGAGGACAAATCGGGCCAGATTCTGGAAGAGGGTATTAATGAAGCGGGTGCCATGTCGTCCTGGATTGCCGCAGCCACCTCCTATGCCAACCATAACGTCAACATGGTGCCATTCTACATCTACTACTCGATGTTTGGTTTCCAACGCATTGGCGACTTGGCGTGGGCAGCGGGTGATATGCAGGCACGAGGCTTTCTGATTGGAGCCACGGCGGGCCGTACTACCTTGTCGGGTGAGGGGCTACAGCATCAGGATGGCCACGGGCTGGTTCAGGCGGGCACTATTCCTAATTGCGTCAGCTATGACCCCACCTTTGGTTATGAGTTGGCGGTCATTATCCATGATGGTTTGCGTCGCATGTATGGCGAGCAGGAGAATGTTTTCTACTATGTCACCACCATGAATGAAAACTACACCATGCCAGCGATGCCGGAAGGCGTTGAAGAGGGCATCATCAAAGGCATGTATGAGTTCCGCAAAGGTGGCAAGAAGAAGCTTAAGGTTCAGTTGATGGGCTCCGGCACCATCTTCCGTGAAGTGATTAAGGCATCGGAGATGCTTAAAGATGACTGGGGTATCGAGTCTGATATTTTGAGTGCTACCAGCTTTAATGAACTGAGTCGCCAAGGTGAAGATTGTGAGCGTTGGAACCGCTTGAATCCTGCCAAAGAGCAGCGTCTGCCCTATGTTGCCCAGATGCTACAAGATCGTGAAGGCCCCTTCATTGCGGCAACGGACTATATTCGTAACTATGCGGATCAGATTCGTAAATGGGTGCCAGGACAATATGTGGTGCTGGGTACCGATGGCTTTGGCCGCTCGGATATTCGCGCCAATTTGCGCCGTCACTTTGAAGTGGACAGTTTCAGCGTAGTCCTTGCGGCACTGAAGGCGTTGGCAGATGAAGGGAAACTTCCGGCCAAAAAGGTAGAAGAGGCGATTGCCAAGTACGGACTTGATTCAGAAAAACCAAACCCTCTGTATAACTAGGCGGAGAGAAGGAAGATCATGAGTAAAGAGATACTTGTTCCTGATATTGGTGACTTCGCAGATGTTGAAGTTATTGAGATTTTGGTCTCAGTGGGCGACACCGTCGCCGCTGATGATTCGTTGATTTCAGTAGAGTCAGATAAAGCCTCGATGGAGATCCCTTGCCCCGAAGCGGGTGTAATCAAAGAGATCAAGGTTGCCTTGGGTGATCGTATTGCGGAAGGTAGTCCGCTGATTGTTTTAGAGCCCAGTACCGAATCGGCATCCGCCAAAGCCACTGAAGCTGAGGTGACACCGGCTGCAAAAACAACGGAGTCGAGCGTAGCGCTGCCAACAGCCAAAGTAGCACCCAGACCTGCTCGTCAATCGCCCACCGCAAAAATTGATGAGGTGAGCTTCTCGAAAGCTTATGCCTCGCCCTCGGTACGAAAATTTGCCCGTGAGTTAGGGGTAGACTTGGGCCGAGTAGATGGCACGGGGCGCAAAGGACGTATCCTCAAACAGGATGTGCAGGGCTTTGTGAAACATGCTATGAGCCAGCCTGCCGGCGGTGGCTTAGGCGTTGCGCCGATGCCGGAGATCGACTTCAGCCAATGGGGTGAGGTTGAGTCTCAGCCACTCTCTAAAATCAACAAATTGACGGGTCAATTTCTACATCGTAACTGGGTCACCATTCCCCATGTGACTCAGTTCGATGAGGCTGATGTGACTGATATGGAGGCGTTTCGTAAGGAGCTGGCAGCAGACTATAAAGAGAAAGGGATTCGTATTACACCCTTGGTTTTCCTGATGAAAGCGCTGGTCTCGGCCATGAAACAATACCCGCGTTTTAACTCATCACTGGACTCCAGTGGTGAAAACTTGATTATGAAGAGCTACTTCAATGTCGGTATCGCCATTGATACGCCCGATGGCTTGGTGGTGCCGGTGGTGCGCGATGTGGATCATAAAAGCATTGTCGAACTGGCGGTAGAGTTGGGTGAGATCAGCGTCAAGGCGCGTGATAAAAAACTCAAGCCCTCTGATATGCAAGGTGGTTCAATTACTATCTCTAGTCTCGGTGGTATCGGTGGCACCCAGTTCACACCCATCGTCAATGCACCTGAGGTGGCCATCTTAGGTGTCTCTCGTTCGAAGATGCAGCCAGTCTGGAATGGTAAAGAGTTTGAGCCGCGCTTGATGTTGCCACTGTCACTCTCATATGACCACCGTGTCATTGATGGCGCGGATGGCGCTCGTTTTACCACCTTCCTTAGTCGTGTATTATCCGATACACGCCGCCTGTTGTTGTGATGAGAGGAAATCCATGAGCAATCTAATTGAGATAAATGTCCCCGATATTGGTGACTTCGACACGGTTGAAGTGATTGAAATTTTGGTGAGTGTGGGTGACTCCATTGCAGAAGAGCAGTCACTGATCACAGTTGAGTCGGATAAAGCCTCGATGGAGATCCCCGCTCCACAAGGAGGTGTGGTTAGAGAAATTCTGCTGAAGGTCGGTGACAACGTCTCCAAAGGAAGTGCAGTGCTCCTACTGGAAGTCGGTGGGGTTGCTTCCACAGTAGCAAAGACAGAAGGGGTGCAAACCGTGCACACGCCAGCTCCCGCCGCCGTTAATTTTGCAGGTGATGTGGACATCAGCACCGAAGTGGTGGTGTTGGGGTCTGGGCCAGGTGGTTATACGGCGGCGTTTCGGGCGGCTGATCTGGGTAAGCAGGTGGTGCTGATTGAGCGTTATGAGAGCATTGGCGGTGTCTGTCTGAATGTGGGCTGTATCCCCTCCAAGGCACTGTTGCATACCGCACAGGTGATCAATGAAGCAGAAGAGTTTGAACACATTGGGGTTAAATTCAACAAGCCCGAGGTGGATCTGGAACAGCTGCGCGATTATAAAAACTCGATTGTCGGTAAACTGACCGGTGGCTTAAAAGGTCTCGCCAAACAGCGTAAGGTGAAAATAGTCCACGGCTATGGAAAATTCACCTCAGCACATACCCTTGAGGTAGAGGCCGCTGATGGTAGCAAACAAACCATTGGTTTCCAGAGCTGTATTATTGCAGCAGGCTCCCGCGTTACCAAATTGCCCTTTATTCCGTGGGATGATCCCCGTGTCATGGACTCAACCGATGCACTGGAGATTAAAGAGATTCCCAAGCGACTACTGGTGGTGGGTGGCGGCATTATCGGCCTGGAGATGGCGACGGTCTATGACGCACTGGGTGCAAATGTCACCGTGGTTGAACTCTCCGCCGGCCTGATTCCGGGTGTTGACCGCGACATCGTGCGGCCACTGGAACGACGTATTAAAAAGCGCTATGAAAACATCTACACCAACACAAAGGTTTCAGCCATTGAGTCAACGGATGCCGGGCTGCTCTGTACCTTCGAAGGTAAGGATGCTCCCGCAACCGATACTTTTGACCGGGTACTGGTCTCCATAGGCCGCACCCCTAATGGCAAGCTGATTGACGCAGAAAAAGCCGGTGTTGCAGTCAATGAGTGGGGCTTTATCGAGGTTGATAAGCAGCAGCGCACCAATGTGGATCATATCTTCGCCATTGGCGATGTGGTGGGCCAACCGATGCTGGCTCACAAGGCGACCCATGAAGGCAAAGTGGCGGCACAAAACATTGCCGGTGAAAAGTCATTCTTCGATGCGCGCACTATCCCATCGGTTGCCTACACGGACCCCGAAGTGGCGTGGATGGGTAAAACCGAAGAGGAGTGTAAAAAAGAGGGTATTCAATATACCAAAGGCGCCTTTCCTTGGGCCGCCTCGGGTCGCTCGCTCTCCATTGGTCGTGATGAGGGGTTAACCAAGCTGCTGTTCGATGAAAATCATAAAATCATCGGCGCGGCGATTGTTGGTACCAACGCCGGTGAGTTAATTGCAGAGGCAGTATTGGCACTGGAGATGGGAGCGGATGTGGAAGATATTGCCCTGACAATACATCCACATCCCACCCTTTCTGAAACTATTAACTTTGCCGCTGAAATGGCCGAGGGGAGCTGTACTGACCTCTATGCACCGAAAAAAAAATAGCGGTTGGTTGATCGTCCAGCAAAACCCGCTTCGGCGGGTTTTTTTGTGCCTGTAATATCTGGCAAGGGGTAGATAGGGAGTCTACTCCTAAAATGTCTATACCAAAATAAAGCTAAAAACGTATTGGCCGTTACTATAGTCACACCTCGGGTAGCGTGGCTTCTGCTTGCTTCTTTTTGTGGGGAAGAAAGGGAAGAATATATGGACTTTAACTTAACTAGGAGGCCGCATGAAAAGCCTTAATCTCAAACAAAAAGGTTTAATGCTTTCCGTCTTTTTTGGCGTGTTATTGATACTTTGCAGTGTCATTATTTTCACCTCACTGGCAAACAGCCAACATGACTCAGAAGTGGTGAACGCAGTGGGTAAGCAGCGCATGTTGAGCCAGATGATGGGTAAAGATATTCTAAGCTATATTCTGGCAAAAAGTAGCTTGCAAACAGCAACCTTAGAAGTCCAGAAACTGGATGAATATATTACGCAGATGCGTACTGTGTATACTTCGAGTGTGGTGGCTCCGGTTAAGTCAATGGGACTCCCTCTCTCCATGCATCCGGATGGCCAGAAGGAGGTCCCTTACCCCGCTACTTTTGCGCGCATGGTGAGTGAGCGGTTTTCAGAGAAAAGTGCTATTTCAGTTGAAATTATCACCGATAATCCAATCAATTCGGAGATGGGCTTGCGTGATCAGATAGATCGTGATGCCTTTGCCGCGTTAAATAAAAATGGTGAGGAACTCTATTTCAAAGAGGTTGCGAGGGATGGCCAGCTCTATCTCAATTTTTATACACCGGATAGGGCAACGGTAGCGGCTTGTGCTGATTGCCATACCCAGCTGCTGGGTACTCCGGTTGAGATGGGTGATCTGCTGGGTATTCGACGTTTTGTTCTTCACTACTCCAATGATATTGCACTGGGCAAGCAGCGTTTAATACCGAACCTGGATGGCTATGAAGCGGCACTGACCATTTTCAGTAAAACACTGCAGGCGATGAAGCGTGGTGGTGAATATCCTACTGATT
The DNA here is from genome assembly GCA_021647245.1 of Gammaproteobacteria bacterium. Lineage (NCBI taxonomy): Bacteria > Pseudomonadati > Pseudomonadota > Gammaproteobacteria > Gammaproteobacteria bacterium. The sequence goes on along the minus strand of JAKIVC010000003.1, from coordinate 37,482 downwards.
TTACGTTGAGCCAAGCGGCCTATTTCGCCGGGAGTAGTGATGCTGAGGTGCTGAGCAAGATTTCTGTTATAGAGACAGAGCTGGCGCGCTTTGTTGATGCGGTGGATCGCCTGAAAAGTGCAAAAATTGGTTCGGATGCCTTTGCGCTGGCAAAGCAGGATGTGCTCGTGGGGTCCAATACGCTATTCAAATTGAGTGATGGCCTTACCGTCCGCTTTGTGCAGCTGGCTGAGAAGAAAAGCGCTTACATTTTCTGGGCGGTTGTGGGCATGTTGCTGATGTCACTGTTGGCCTTTGCGGTCTTTTATCTGCTGACCAGTAAAATGATTATTGGTCCAGTACAAGAGGTGACCCGTGCTGCCAATGCCATCGCTGAGGGGGATTTGAGTGTCCGGTTGGAGGTGCGTGGCGATGATGAGATCGGTAACCTTTCAACATCAATTAATGAGATGGCGGGTAGTCTTAATCAGATAGTGGCAAAAATTTCGGGTTCTGCTGAGCAGCTAGCTTCTGCAACGGAGCAAATTGCGGTTGCATCGCGAGAAATGGCCACCGGTGCCGAGAGTCAGAGCCGGCAGATGGACAGTGTCTCTGCGGCAATTAATGAGCTGGGCGCCACCTCTACTGAGGTGTGTAATAACACCAGCGAAGCGGCTCAGGCGGCAGAGCTGGCCTCTCAGGCGGCGACCTCGGGTGGTGATATTGTTCGACAAAGTATCGATGGCATGTCGCGCATCTCCAGTGCGGTTCAAGATACTGCTGATAACGTTGGCGAGCTGGCCAAACATTCGGATCAGATTGGCCAGATTGTCTCGGTGATTGAAGATATTGCCAACCAAACAAACCTGCTGGCACTGAATGCAGCCATTGAGGCGGCCCGAGCAGGTGAGCAGGGGCGTGGTTTCGCAGTGGTTGCCGATGAAGTGCGGTCACTGGCTAGTCGTACCACGGTGGCAACTCAGGAGATTGCCGATATGATCAAAAACATTCAGAGTGGTACTGAGTCGGCGGTTCACTCCATGAATGTGGGTAAGCAGGAGGTGGAGAGCGGTGTTGAGTTGGTTGCCAAGGCGGGCAGTGCGCTGGAGGAAATTGTGACCGTGGTAGATAGCCTCTCAAGCCGTTTCCAGCAAATTGCCACAGCGGCAACCGAGCAGTCGGCTGTTGCCGATGAGATAACCCAAAATGTTACAGAGGTCACCGAGGTCTCTCAAAGCACTGAACAGACGGCGCTGCACACGGTGACTGCCACCGATGAGCTGGCGCAGTTGGCGAGTGATTTGCAGACAATTGTGTCACGCTTTCGTTTATAAAGCGGGCGCTGCGGGCGTAACACAATAAAAGGCGTGGTGAGTTCATTATTTTACTCACCACGCCTTTTTTGTATGGAGTGCGCACCATATTGAGCTGAATTAGCGTATACTGCGCGGCATTCAAGTCGAGAGTAACGCTTAAGCGATATTTCTGGACAGCGTATGAATTGATCCAAGGAATATTGTTTATGTCATTTTCTTCCCTCGGCCTGTGTGATGAGCTGTTAAAAGCAGTTGCAGAGCAAGGTTATGAAAAACCCTCACCGATTCAGCTGGAAGCGATTCCGGCGGTACTCAGCCATCGCGATGTAATGGCGGCAGCGCAAACCGGCACCGGTAAAACGGCCAGCTTTACGTTACCGATGGTGCAGCGCCTGGCAGCGGGTAAACGCCCGGCAGCCAAGCAGGTGCGCGCATTGGTGCTCACACCCACACGCGAGCTGGCAGCCCAAGTGGCCGAAAGCGTGCAGAACTACAGTCGTTACCTTAATATTCGCTCTGCGGTGGTCTTTGGTGGGGTGAAAGCTGGCCCGCAAATTTCCAAATTACAAGGTGGGTTGGATGTGCTGGTGGCCACGCCGGGGCGTTTGATGGATCTTTATAATCAACGCGCTATCAATTTTGATCAGCTGGAAGTGCTGGTGCTGGATGAAGCGGATCGGATGTTGGATATGGGTTTTATCCACGACATTCGCCGCATCCAAAAACTGTTGCCGGTAAAACGCCAAACGCTGATGTTCTCTGCCACCTTTTCAAAAGAGATCAAAGCGCTGGCGAAGGGGATGATTAATAACCCTATTTACGTTGAGGTGGCGGCTGCTAACTGCACGGCAGACAACATTAAACAAATTATTCACCCGGTGGATAAATCACAGAAACGTGATGTGCTGATCCACTTGATCAAAACTAATAATTGGCATCAAGTGCTGGTTTTCAGCCGTACTAAACACGGTGCAAACCGGCTGGCTCGACAGTTGGATAGCGTCGGAATTCAAGCCGCAGCTATTCACGGAGACAAGAGTCAGGGCGCACGTACCCGGGCACTGGATAATTTTAAAAAGGGTAGTATTGCAGTGCTGGTGGCCACTGATATTGCGGCCCGTGGTATTGATATTGATCAGCTCCCCTATGTGGTTAATTTTGACTTGCCACAGGTGCCAGAAGATTATGTGCACCGCATTGGTCGCACTGGTCGTGCCGGTTCCAACGGCCTTGCGATCTCACTAGTCAGTATTGATGAGTCAAAGCAGTTGCATGCTATTGAACGTGTTATCGGGCGTAAGTTTGAGCGCGATGTTATTGAGGGGTTTGAACCTAAAGACAAAGTCCCAACAATCTCGACAAATAGCACAAGAAGGCCCGCACAGCCACGCAGAGGGCAGGGTCAAGGGCAGCGGAGGGCAGCGGGACGGAGTGCGGCACCCCGCAATCGCTCATCCCATTAAGTAAAAAAGGGGCTTACGCCCCTTTTTTATGGGGGTTATTTGAGTCGATGCCAGAGGTGCTTGCCGAGTAGCATAAGTGCGATTGCAATCAAGGCGTGCAGTAGATAGCTGAAATGGAAGCCCACATAGAGCACCGACTCACTGTGATTGATCGGGTTGTAGTAAACCGTCAGCGATTGTGCGTCCAACTGCTGGGTATCTCTTATTTTTCCACCACCAAAAGCGGCGCGTTGACTTGAGTATTCTACCCCGTTGACACGGTAGTGATACTGCAGGCTGGCACTGTTTACACCGCTGTAGTTGATGATGCTGCCATCGTTGTAGCTTCTCATCTGCCCTTGTGTTGTGGGCCAATCTACCGCTTGTAGGCTGGCATTTAGATTAAGCAGGGTGTTGGAGAGGATGAACAACCCCATAATGATAGGCAGGAGAGAGAAGCAGACTCTTAATAGTTGATAGATCATCGGATAATTCTAACCGATTTCTCTTTTTTACCCCAACCCAGGATGGGGTATACTCACCACATGAATCAGATAATAGCCATTGCTGTGGGGGGTGCTACCGGTGCGCTGCTGCGCTTTTGGGTCTCCGGCTGGGTTTACGCTCAAATGGGTCGCGGTTTTCCCTACGGTACTTTGGTGGTGAATGTGCTGGGTTCATTGCTGATGGGTTTTCTCTATGTTTGGTTGATAGAGCGCACTGCACTATCGCCAGAGTGGCGAGCCGCACTGCTGGTTGGTTTGCTGGGTGCGTTTACCACCTTCTCCACTTTTTCCATCGAGAGCATTGCGCTAATAGAGAGTGGTGAACTGGCCAAAGCGGTGCTCAATGTGCTGTTGAGTGTAATATTGTGTATCGCAGCGGCGTGGGTTGGTATGATAGCGGGGAGGCAATTATGAACGGTGAAACCATTACCATGGTGCGTATCTATCTGAGCGAGGGAGAAGCGCAACTCTCGACACTGATGAAACGCCTGCACGACTGGGAAAAGTTACGTGGTGTGACTGTCTTTCGTGGCATCAGTGGCTTTGGCGGCTCGGGAGATATTCATACCTGGAGCTTGGTCAATTTGTCGCTGGATCTGCCGATTGTGGTTGAGTTTTTCGATACGCCGGAAAAGGTTGAAAAAGCTATCGAGCATCTCGGGTCACTGGTAAAGCCCGGTCACCTAGTGTGGTGGCAGGTTAATGTAAATGGTAGCCCTTAAAGCCGATACCCTATCCGAAGATTAGGGCACTGTTATTATCTGAATAGAGAATATAAATATGCTTGACCCACATCTGCTGCGAACTGACCTGGACGGTATTGCACAACAACTGAAAGTACGTGGTTTTCAACTGGAAACCAGCCGGATTGCTGAGCTGGAGAGCCAGCGTAAAGCGATTCAAGTGGCCACTCAAACACTCCAGGCCGAGCGAAATAGTCGCTCCAAACAGATTGGCCAGAGCAAGGCCAAAGGTGAAGATGTTCAGCCGCTGCTGGATGCTGTTGCTTCCCTTGGTGATAAATTGAAAGCAGCCGAGCAGCAGCTCAGTGGTGTTCAGGATGAGATGAATGAGATCCTCCTGGGGCTGCCCAACCTGCCCCACGAGTCGGTGCCCGCAGGCCTGAATGAAGAGGATAATGTTGAAATTGCTCGCTGGGGTGAACCCACATCATTCGATTTTGAGGTTAAAGACCATGTTGACCTGGGTGAAAAGCTGGGGCTTGATTTCGAAACAGCGGCTAAATTAACCGGCTCACGCTTCTCCACTATTGTCGGCCCACTGGCGCGTCTGCACCGCGCACTGATTCAGCTCATGCTGGATACACATACCGGCGAACACGGTTATGTGGAGTGCTACGTCCCTTACTTGGTTAATCGTGACAGTTTGAAGGGGACGGGACAGCTACCCAAGTTTGAAGAGGATCTCTTCTACATCGGCGATGACCATGGCTACTACCTGATCCCTACCGCCGAGGTGCCGGTGACCAACATGGTGCGCGGTGAGATTATCGATGATCAGCAGATGCCACTGCGCTATGCCGCACACACCCCCTGTTTTCGCAGCGAGGCAGGCTCTTATGGCCGTGACACCCGTGGCATGATTCGCCAACATCAATTTGAGAAGGTTGAGATGGTACAGATGGTGCGTCCAAGTGACTCTTACGATGCGCTTGAAGCGTTGACGGGCCACGCCGAGAAGATCTTACAGATACTTGGTTTACCCTATCGTAAAATGGTGCTTTGTGCTGGTGATATGGGTTTCTCGGCCACAAAAACCTACGATCTTGAAGTGTGGCTGCCAGGGCAGCAGGCTTACCGTGAAATATCTTCATGCTCAAATTTTGAAAGTTTTCAGGCGCGGCGAATGAAAGCGCGTTGGCGTAACCCGGAGACGGGTAAGCCCGAGTTATTACATACGGTGAATGGTTCAGGCTTGGCCGTTGGCCGCGCGTTAGTGGCTATTCTGGAAAACTATCAACAAGCCGATGGCAGTGTAAAAATACCCGCCGCGCTACAACCCTATATGGGTGGTGTAGAAATATTAACACCATCCAAATGATGCTTCGCCACCGTCAGATAGACCCTAACGGCACTGCTAATGCGTATTCCTGATTACCAGGGTGGCTCCATCGTTAACCTTGTCAGCTCCATTCGCCAGGGGTGTGGCGGTGAACCGGGGTTATACCCAGCGCTGCGGGATTTCAGCTGCGCACAGCTCAGTGATGCTAAAAATGTAGTGTTGTTGGTGGTCGATGGACTCGGCTACGACTACCTCACCAATCAGGGCCACGGTAGCTCACTACAGCAACAGCTGCACTGCGCTCTAGATGCTGTGGCACCCCCCACCACCGCCGCTTCCATTACCACTTTTTTAACCGGTGTAGCGCCGCAACAGCACGGTCTGACTGGTTGGTTCACTTGGCTGCGTGAAGTGGGTGGTGTGGTGACGGTGCTCCCCTTCGCCATGCGCGGTAATCGCAGCGACCTGGGTGCCAACGGTATGACACCCCAGCAGCTGTTTAACCACAAACCTTTTTCGGATCAGCTAAACGTCGCCAGCTACACACTGATGCCGGACTGGTTGGGTGAGTCGGCATTCAACGACTCGCTGTTGGGAAAAAGTGAGCTGATACTACACCGTGGTGTGAGTGACTATTTCGATAAAATTGCTGAAGTTGTTCAGCAGGATGAACAAGCCAAATACCTCTACGCCTACTGGCCCCAATTTGACACACTGGCCCATAAATATGGCACGGAGAGTAAGCAGCTCGCCAAACACTTCGCTAAACTGAACCGAGGTTTTGAAAAGCTTCAACAGCAGCTGGCAGGTAGCCAGACACTGTTGCTGCTAACCGCCGACCACGGCTTCATTAACACTACTCCGGAGAGTCGCCTCTCGATTAATGATTACCCGGAAATTATGGATTGCCTGCAAATCCCGTTGTGTGGCGAACCACGCCTAGCCTATTGCTATGTGCAAAACAGCCAGCAGAAACGCTTTGTTGAGCGGGTAGAGCAGCAGTTAGGGCATGCGCTGACTATTCACCGGGGCGAGAACCTCATTGCACAGGGGCTGTTTGGTCTAGGCCAAGCCCACCCAGAACTAAAGCATCGGGTAGGTGAGTTTGTCTTGGAGATGAAAGAGAACTATATTCTCACCCAACGCCTACCGGGAGAAGCCGACCTGCAGATGATCGGCCAACACGGCGGCCTGAGCGAAGCTGAAATGCGCGTACCACTGGTAGTGGCTTACTGCTGATCAGATTAAAAATCCAGTTTTTACCTCAGAAGCGCATCTCGAGTCCAAGGTTTACTGCCAAGGTGCGCGGGTATTTTTCGCCATCCTCTTCAACCTCTTCCAGACCATAGCCGACATCGAGATTAAGCCCTTTTATTAACGTGAGGCCAAAGGTTGCCATGCTCAGCTCGCTGCCAGCCATATTTTTACGATAACCTACACGAACACCTGGAATCCAGTTGTCAGGGGCGTAGCCAACCGCCAGGGTGGCCCACTGCATCTCATTACCCACCGGGCCGTATACGGCATTACCATCATATGAGGCACTGAGTTGCCAATGTTTGTTTTGAGAGTGGAGTGAGCCTTCAATACGCAGTTGGGCATCCATAGTGTAGGTTTCGGTGAGGTCTATTTTGTTACTGTGGGTGGCTGCGGCAAGGCAGTTACTCTGTGCGCTACCGGTTAATAGGTTGCAGTCGTTACCGATTTCGCCATAATCAAAGCGGGGTGAATTGGCGTTGGCGAGGGTTGCGCCGAGGCTATAGTTGTTGGCGACCCACAACACCCCCAGATCGATGCCGATGCCTGTGGAGGTATTCTGGTTTTGCTCAAACTCATCTGCAAGCGTATCGCCAACATCGTTGTTTGCATCATCCATCAGTGGAATGACATTTTTACTGAGCCCAACCTGATAATATTTTCCGGTAACGCCAGCAAATAGATTACCGTGCTGATTATTCCATACCTTTCGGCTATAGCCAACGCTGGCCTCTAAAACGGTAGCGCCCTTTATATAGAATGCGGAGTCAGTCGTCATCTCCTGCGTTATTGCGTTATATGAGAGTGGTGCTGAAAGAACACCTAAATAGGCTTGCACAGCTGCGTTAATATCGAGAGTGATCGCTCCTCCCAATGTTTCACTGTTAATCATGAAAGGCATGGCCGGAACGTGGGCAGCGGCATTAATGATCAAATACCCGTCTCTTTCTGCCAGAAGCAGGAAGTCGTTAAAATCGCTTTCGATCTGCTGGCCTTCAGCGAGTGTGAGGTTGGTTCGATCAAGTTGTGTGCTCAGGTCATCAATCTGCTGTGAGAAATTATCCACTTGGCCCAGTTCGGTGGAGATACCAATCGAGCTGATTACACCGATTGCAGTAGTGGTGCTGTTCTCTTCTCTGGTGAGGGTGGCTGCGGCGGCAGCAGGGTTGTTGGTGATGCTGATGACGGAGGGGCTATTGCTGCTCATACCGTTGGTTAAGTTGCTGCCTGATGGGTGAAACAGCGGTTGTGCATGTGCTGCAAATGGAATGATAAGTGCCATGGCGAAGGCGAGTTTTTTCATCGTTAATTCCTTTATTATCGTTGCAACCGAGAATGAGCGATCCTCGAACGGGTTAATGAAATAATCATCTGTAGTGTAGCGGCAGCTCAACAAAAGATATCACCTATTATTTTATGCCTTCTGGATTTTAAGTGATTTTTCAGTAAACAGGTTGATTTAAGACTCAATATCAACCCTGGTGGATTTTTGGGGCTATGTTTTTGATGCAAGGCTAGGTATTATGCCCCCATATTTTGCGTAAATTATGGCGGTTGCAACATGAAGCAGTTTTTAAAAGTTTTTCTGATGTTATGGCTCTCGGTGGTCGGTGCATTTTTGGTGAGTAATTACCTGCTGCCGGCCTCTGCGTCAACTATGTTGGAGTATCAGGCGCTGTATACGGAGATGGTGGCGGAGCCTGAGGTTGATCCTGAGAAAAAAGAGCGGCTTGATAGGTTGCTTCAGGAGTTAAACCAAAAAGATAATATTGTTGAGGATCAATTGGGTTATCTGGCAAAAAATGTACTCTTTTTTGTGCTGATGGCACCTTTTATGTTCTGGCTTGCACGTCGTAGTGGTTTGACCGATAACGCAATTCTTATTGCCGCCGGACTGATCTTTTTACCGTTTATTTTTGTGAATTTTTTTATTACCGGCGCGATCTTGGCTAGTGCGTTTGTGGTGGGTGGTATCGCCTTTCGTTATAAACCTGAACAACAGACGGCTGACGCAACCGATAGTGAGTAGTGGGCAGTGTCTCCTTCTGCACCAATTGGTGTTTTTGATTCAGGGTTAGGCGGTCTCTCGGTATTGCACGAGATTCGTCAGCTAATGCCCCATGAGTCGCTCTGCTATATTGCCGATTCACACTATGCTCCCTACGGTGAGAAGTCACAAGTTCAGATTTGTCAGCGCAGCATCGCCTGTGTCGATTGGCTGATTGAACAAGGTGCCAAGGCGATTGTGGTGGCCTGCAATACGGCAACCGCTGCGGCAATTGGCCCGCTGCGTGCTCGATATACCCTGCCTATTATCGCCATGGAACCTGCCATAAAACCGGCGGGAGAGATCACCCGTACGGGGAGGGTGGGCGTGCTGGCAACAGCCGGTACCTTGAGCAGCAAAAAGTATGAATCTTTGTTACGCCAACATGCCCGCCATATTTCGGTTATTAATCAAGCTTGTCCCGGCTTGGTAGAGGTGATTGAGGCGGGTGATTTCTCCTCAGTTGCACTGGGTGAGTTGCTGGATCAATATCTTGCGCCATTACGCCAAGCACACATTGATACCCTGATTTTGGGTTGCACTCACTATCCGTTAATTCGTTCGTTAATTACTGAGCGAGTGGGTGAGGGGGTTGCCGTGGTGGAGAGTGGTTCAGCGGTTGCACGGCGTTTGCAGCAGCAGTTAGCTGAGCGAAACTTACTTAACTCACAGGCTAGGCCATCCCTTCTGCGTTGCTGGAGTAGTGGTGAGTTGAAAACACAGCAGTCGCTGTTACAGAAAGTCTGGGGAGCGCCTTTGCGGCTTCACTCTCTGCCTGTTTTGAGTTGCCGCAGGGTGTGGTGTGATTGAAGTGAAAAAGGCCGGGTAAATGCCCGGCCTTTACTGCGGAAAAGCCATTCCGGCCCATTTCTCCGATCCTTTTCGTTGAATATGCCAATATTCGCCTCAAACGATCAAAAAAATGGACTCAAAATAGCTTTCCCTCGCTACGATCACTTAAGTTCGACAGCCTCCTCCTAGGCCGCTTTTTCAGGGGTCTCTGCTTGAACAGTTGGGTTGTGTACATCCATCTGTGGGTAGGGAATGCTGATGCCGTTGGCATCAAAAATCTCTTTTACGTTCTCTAGCGTGTCGGCGTAAACGCCCCAGTAGTCGGCTGACTTTACCCAGGGTCTTACGTTGATATTAACGCTACTATCGGCAAGTTCTCCCACTGCAATGGTGGGGGCGGGATCTTTAAGCACTCGCTCATCGGCATTCAATATCTGTTCAATCAGTTGTTTGGCCTGCTTGATGTTGTCGTCATAACCGATACCAAAAACCATATCAACACGGCGGGTCTCTTTGGCGGAGTAGTTGGTAATGGTGCCGCCATATATGCCGGAGTTAGGTACGATAACCTCTTTGTTGTCACCGGTGCGCATGATGGTGCTGAAGACCGATATTTTTTCAACCACACCCGTTACGCCGCCCGCCTCAATGAAGTCGCCATTTTTAAAAGGCTTGAATAGAATCAGCATAACGCCAGCAGAGAAGTTGGAGAGCGTGTCTTTAAGCGCCATGCCGATGGCTAAACCGGCCGCAGCAAAGATGGCAATCGCCGAGGTAGTGTTGACGCCAAGCTGCTCAAGGGCCGCAATAATGACCGCAATCAGTAAGAGGGCGTAGATGATTTTGCCAAGAAAGTCACTCAGGGTTTCATCAACACCACTCTTCCCCATGACGCGTCCGGCAGTCTTGGTAAGTGCTCGCGCAACCCAGCGACCGATGATGAAAATTGCAATGGCAGTGATAATTTTGATCCCCCAGGGGATCAAATATACATTTAAAATATCCGATGCTTGTTGGCCGGTTAAAGCGTCCATTAGCATATCTCCTTGTTGTTGTTGGTTAATAAAGCTTGAATTTAGCTAAACCCATTGGCCTTTCCTATTCTTGGTTTTTTGACAGGTTTTAGCTGGTTAAAAAAGCATAACTAATTGATATTTTACCATCAATTTAGCTTGGCTTTCAAATTTGCCCTTTGATTGTCGTGTGGAGTGAAACGGTGTGATTTTATCTGTGTAATAGCCTAAAAATGTGAGGAAAATTAGGCATTTCTAAACTATATTTAAGGCAGGTGGTCTTATTTATATTACTCGGGATGTGATGGTTGGTTTGGTCACTACATTGATGGGTTAACCCGTTAGGGGGTGTAAAGCATTGAGCGTTGGCGTTTTCCCTGATATTTTCACAGAAATGGCGGTGCTGCTGTTGATAGCGGCAGCAGTAGGTGCTGTGGGCGTGCGCTTGCGGCAACCATTGATTGTCTCCTTTATTGCGGTGGGTATTCTGGTCGGCCCATCGGTGTTGGGCTTGGTCAGTGCTAATGATCAGATTGACCTGCTGGCAAAGTTTGGTATTACTCTGCTGCTGTTTGTGGTGGGGCTTAAGCTGGATCTTCATATTATCCGCACCATGGGGCCGGTGGCGCTAGCGACGGGGCTGGGACAGGTCATTTTCACCAGTGTATTTGGTTATCTCATTGCGATCACCATGGGAATGACTCCGATTGCAGCCCTTTATGTGGCAGTTGCTTTAACCTTCTCCAGTACCATCATTATCGTCAAGTTGCTCTCGGATAAACGTGAAGTTGATACCTTGCACGGGCGCATCGCACTGGGTTTTCTGATTGTTCAGGACCTGATTGTGGTGTTGGTGATGATCGGGCTGAATGCACTGGCTCAGACCGATGATATGCCGATCTCCATGGCCGCACTGTCCGTACTACTGAAAGGCATCGCTTTTCTGGTGGTGGTGGCATTAATCACCCGTTATGTTTTACCACGCCTGTTGGGGTTGCTCGCTAGCTCTCAGGAGCTGCTGGTGCTGTTTGGTATTGCTTGGGCAGTGAGTTTGGCGATGCTGGGCGACACCTTGGGCTTTAGTAAAGAGGTGGGTGCCTTTGTTGCGGGTGTTTCGCTGGCATCAACACCTTATCGCGATGCGCTGGGTGCACGGCTGGTAAGTCTGCGAGACTTCTTGCTGCTGTTTTTCTTTATTGATCTGGGTGCACGCCTGGATCTTGCCTTGCTGGGAACGCAAATTCCCGAAGCGATCATCTTCTCCCTGTTTGTATTGATTGGCAATCCATTGATCGTGATGGTTATTATGGGTTTTTTGGGGTACCGAAAACGAACCGGGTTTTTAGCCGGATTAACGGTGGCGCAGATCAGTGAGTTTTCGCTTATTTTGGGTGCGCTGGGTTTAAGCCTGGGCCATATCAATGTTGAAACCATGGGGCTGATTACTTTGGTGGGGTTGATCACCATTAGTGTATCGACCTACATGATTATCTTCTCTCATCCTATTTATGAGCGCCTAGCCCCTTGGTTAACGCTGTTTGAGCGCAAGAATCCTTATCGCGAGAACGAGCAAGCGGTTAAATCCGAAAGTGGTGATCGTGAGGTGATTCTGTTTGGTCTGGGGCGGTACGGGGCGAGTATTGCTCAAGTGCTGCGGGAGCGCGGCTGCCGTGTGCAGGGTGTCGATTATAATCCTGAATTGATACGCTCCGGGGATGATATGGGGCACTCGGTGTTATTTGGCGATGCGGAAGATCCTGAGTTTGTGGCTTCTCTCTCTCTGGATAATGTCGAATGGGTGATCTGTACGGCGCGGGAGCGTCATGTGAGCCACTCACTGATTCATACCTTGCAAGATCTTGGCTACCAAGGGCGTATTGCAGTGACTGCACATAGTGTCACTGAGGCGGGTCGGCTGGAGCAGGCGGGTGCCGACCTGGTGATGGTGCCTTATGCCGATGCTGCCGGTGAGGCGGTTGATCGGCTTTTGCAGCCAGCCGCGAAGGAGGCTCGTGATGAGTGATACAGGACGGCAACAGTGGTTTTCATCGACTCTGCTGCGCGGTCTGTTTCTGGCATTTATCTGGTGGTCTCTTAGTGGCGGAGTGGCGGCCTCTTGGTGGCTCGGGGTTCCGGCGGTCGTGTTGGCACTGCTTGTGAGTATTTTGCTACTGCCGCCACAGCGTTTGGTGTGGCACGCACTGTTTCGGTTTATCCCCTTTTTCCTGATACGTTCACTGCTGGGTGGGGCTGATGTGGCTTGGCGTGCTTTTCATCCACAACTGCCTATTACCCCCGCACTGCTCTGCTACCGGCTGCGGTTACCTGCTGGGTTATCACGGGTGGTGATGGTCAATTGTGTCACGCTACTGCCGGGCACATTGAGTGCGGCAGTTGATGGAAATGTATTGCAAGTGCACCTGCTGGGTGGACGGGAAAATTGTTTGGCAGAGTTACGACAGCTGGAGGTACGAGTGGCACATATATTTGACGCCTCATTAATGGGTTCTGACGGAGTGGAATAAGATGAAAAGATTTAAAAATATTCTTTGTGTTGTGGAACCGGGTGACCAGAGTAAACCGGCATTGGAACGGGCTGTTTCGTTGGCTGAAAAGAATCAGGCCAGGCTGACGGTTGTCGATGTGATCGAACAGACTGCTGGCTCTAATCTGCCTTGTGAGGGGCTGAGCGGGGAGGAGTTGCAGCAGGCGATGAATAACTTTCACACTAAAAATCTGCAGGCGTTGGTTGCCCCCTACCGTGAACGAATTGAGATCCACTACAAGGTGTTACAGGGAACCCCTTTTCTGGTTATTATCCGTGCAGTCTTGTGTCACAACTATGATCTGGTGATCAAAGTGACCGAGACAGAGGATTGGCTGACGCGGGTGTTTGGCAGTGATGATATGCACTTGATGCGCAAATGTCCCTCTCCGGTTTGGCTGATTAGACCAAACACATCTCAAAATCATCAACGTATTCTAGCGGCAGTGGATGTTGATGAGAGTGAAGCGGGTTCCGCTGAAGAGGTAGAACGGCTACGAAGTGCGAGCCGTAAAATCCTTGAAATGGCCAGTTCACTGGCACTCTCCAACTCGGCTGAGCTGCACATTGTGCATATCTGGGAAGCGATTGGTGAGGGGATTATGCGTTCTGGGTTTATGAGTAACACCGAAGAGAAAATTAACACCTATGTGGAGCAGGTGCGCCAGCAACACCAATCCAGCATGGATCAGTTGATGCACGAAGTGGCCGAAACGGTGGGGCAGGATACGCTGGATTATCTTAAGCCTGAAATTCATCTAATCAAAGGGGGTGTGCGCAAAGAGGTTCCGCGACTGGCAAAAGAGATTAATGCCGATCTTCTGGTGATGGGTACGGTGGCGCGTACTGGTGTGCCTGGTTTTATTATGGGTAACACGGCGGAGTCGATACTCAATCAAATTGAGTGCTCGGTGATGGCGATTAAACCGGAAGGATTTGTCTCTCCAGTGGAGTAAAACCGTATGGATATGCTGTATCTTGGGGTTGCTTTTTTTTTGCTGTTGAACCTGCTGGCAGGCCTGTGGCGAGTTTTGCGTGGGCCAAGTGCAGCGGATCGGATGCTGGCCAGTCAGCTGTTTGGCACCACTGCGGTGGCTATTTTACTGTTGTTGGCGGAGCGTTTCGCCACGCCAGCGTTACGGGATGTGGCACTGCTGTTTGCCTTGCTGGCGGCAGTCACCGCAGTGGCCTTTGTGCGGCGTATCGGGTCGAGCCATGAGCGCCAGTGATTATCTCTCTGCCACTCTGTTAATAGCCGGAGGTTTTTTTTTCCTGGCAGGCACTGTCGGGCTGTTGCGTTTTCCTGACCTCTACACTCGTCTGCATGCACTCACCAAGGCGGATAATGTTGGCTTGGGCCTGATGATTGCGGGGTTAGCGATACAGGCGGAGTCCTGGGCTGTGGTGGGGAAGTTGCTACTGATCTGGGGGTTGGTGCTGCTGGCGGGTGCCAGTGTCGCACATCTAATTGCCAGTAGTGCCTTGAAACAGGGGGTTCGCCCATGGAAAAAGTGACACTGTTAGTGATGCTGTTCGATGTTCTGCTGGGATTAGGGTTGCTTTGGTTGGCTTGGCAGCTACTTGAGAGCAGGGATCTATTCAAGGCGATCGTACTGTTTGTCGCTTTTGGTCTGTTGATGGCGCTTGCCTGGGTACGCCTCGATGCCCCCGATGTGGCGCTGGCAGAGGCGGCGATTGGTGCGGGGTTAACCGGTGCACTCCTAATGGCGGCGCTGGCAAAATTGCCATCGCGGGACACATCAGAGTCTCTGGCAGATGAAAAAGGCTACTGGCTGTTACGGCTGACACTGCTACTGGTTGCTGTCGGGTTGGGTTCCGTGGTGTTATCACTGCCTGAGAGTGCGCCAGGCTTGGGTGCTGAAATTGCCAGTAACCTTGCGAGCAGTGGAGTCAATAACCCGGTCACTGCGGTACTGCTCAACTTTCGCGGCTACGACACACTACTTGAGTTAATGGTGTTGTTGTTGGCACTGCTGGGGGTCTGGTCACTGGGTAGAAGCGCACCCACGCGAGAGAAGCCCGCTGGCCAGGTGCTCACTACCCTGGTGCAGTTTTTAACGCCGCTACTGATTCTGGTGGCCGCCTATCTACTTTGGGCGGGTGCCGATGCACCGGGTGGTGCTTTTCAGGCAGGCGCGGTGTTGGCGGCAGCGATGGTGCTGCTATTATTGGCTGGCTGGCCTCTTCAACATCTGCTGAGCGGGTGGGCGCTGCGGCTGGTGTTGGTGGCGGGCCCTGCCACTTTCGTGGCCCTTGCCGGGCTAACCCTGCTGGATGTGGGACTGCTGGCCTATCCGCCACAACATGCGGGTAAGTTGATTTTTATCCTGGAGGTCGCCGCTACGTTCTCTATCGCGGTTACCCTTGCTGCGCTATTTTTGGGCTATCGTCCCCGCGCCTCCAATAAGGAGTCGGGATGAGTACTGCTCTCCTATATGCCTTGGTGGGTATCGGACTCTTCTCTTTGGGGTTGTACGCACTGATTGTGCACGCCCATCTGTTGCGCAAAATTCTCGCGATCAATGTCATGGGCAGTGGGGTGTTTCTGTTGTTGATTGCACTAACAAAACGTAGCGTGACATCCTTTCCTGATGCCGTTCCCCACGCCATGGTGATTACCGGAATCGTCGTAACGGTTGCCGCGACAGCCTTAGCGCTTACGTTAATGGTGCGGGTAGCGATAGAAAATCGCTGTGCCGAGCTGTCTGATCAATCAGAGGAGTAGCCAGGGTGCTGAGCAGTGAAATCCCCTGGGGTGCCCTGTTGATTCTACTGCCATTAGCCGCCGCCATATTCTGTTTTGTTTTGCCCCGACTGGCCGCTCTTACGGGAGTGGTAGCGGTGATACTGGTCACGCTGGTCGTGGGCGCTTTTGGTTGGCAGCTATATTGCCAAGGTGTTTACCAGCATGCAGTAGGTGGGTGGGGAGCACCACTAGGCATTGACCTTTATGGTGACGGCCTGAGCCTGTTGATGCTGGTAATGACCGCGCTGGTGGGGCTGGCGGTTACTCTCTATGCACGGAGCTACTTCAGCCAAAAACAGGCGCGAGTGTTTTGGCCGCTCTGGCTCCTGCTGTTGGCAGCATTGAATGCGCTATTTTTATCCGCTGATATTTTTAACCTCTATATCACCCTGGAGATGGTGGGCCTGGCCGCTGTTGCGTTGGTTGCTTTGAAAGGTGGGCGCGATGCACTGAATGGCGCGATGCGTTACCTGTTGGCCACACTGTTGGGTTCATTGACCTATCTGCTCGGTGTGGCACTGCTCTATCACAGTTATGGCACCGTGGATATTGCACTGTTGGCTGAACGCATTGATAGCAGCCCAGTGGTTTGGGCGGCGCTGGGTTTGATGGGGGCTGGGCTGCTGCTGAAGACAGCACTGTTTCCATTGCATTTTTGGTTGCCCCCCGCCCATGCCAGTGCGCCAGCACCGATCAGTGCACTGCTCTCAGCACTGCTGGTAAAGGCTTCGTTCTATATTTTTTTACGTTTGTGGCGGGAGCTATTTTCCCCGCTGGGTGGTGATGTGGCGCTGCTGTTGGGGCTGCTTGGGGCACTGGCGATACTCTGGGGTTCCTGGCGGGCGCTACGCCAAACACGCCTTAAACTACTGGTAGCCTACTCGACGGTGGCGCAGATCGGCTATCTTTTCGTGGCATTTCCATTGGCAGCCGCCGCCGGAACGATGTTATGGAATGGGGTCTCTTATCTGATGCTCTCCCATGCCCTGGCCAAGGCGGCGATGTTTCTGGCAGCGGGTAATCTACTGCTGTTTGGTGGCCATGATCGAATTGCAGAGCTGGATAGAGCGGTGCAGCGTTTGCCCATCAGTACCGCCGCTTTTGCCTTGGCCGGAGTGAGCATTATGGGGTTACCACCCAGTGGTGGTTTTATTGGCAAGTGGTTGTTGCTGGAGGCTGCAATAGAGCAGGGGTATTGGCTGCTGGGAGCCGTTATGGTGGTTGGCGGGCTACTGGCATCTGCTTACATCTTTAAGGTGGTGGGTTACGCATTTACCCGCTCGACCGCGACACATGAGCCGAAATCGATCCCTGCGAGCATGGAGTGGGCCGCACTGCTGTTGGCCCTCTCTTCAATTTTGTTGGGCCTCACAGCCCCTTGGGTGTTTGCACTGCTGGATATTGGTAATCCTTTTGGCGGGGTGGAGAGATGAACTGGAGTGTATGGTTGCCACTACTGGTGATTGCCAGCTCACTGATACCGGGGGTGATTATCTTTGGGCTGGCTGAACGGCAGGTGAAGTTGCGAACCGCACTTAACTTGTGCGGCGCACTGTTGAAAATGGCACTGGTCGCGGCGATGTTATGGGGGGTTTATCACGGTCAACACTATGAAGTGAGGTGGGCGCTGTTACCGCAGCTGGAGTTGGTGTTGCGTGCTGATGCGTTGTCACTGCTGTTTGTTACGCTCTCTTCGCTATTATGGCTGGTGACTACGGTATATGCCATTGGCTATCTGGAAGGCTCACCCAATCGAAGCCGTTTTTTTGGTTTCTTCAGTCTCTGTGTGACCGCCACGGTCGGGCTGGCCCTGGCAGGTAACTTGATCACTTTTCTGCTTTTTTATGAGCTTCTGACTCTGGCAACTTACCCTTTGATTATGCACCGTGGTACAGAAGCGTCACGGCGTGCAGGCAAGATTTATCTGCGCTATACCATGGCAGGAGGTGCGCTGCTGTTGGTCGCTATTGTCTGGCTCTATACCTTGAGTGGCACGCTGGAGTTTACCCCACAGGGCTTTCTGGACGATATGGATGAGCAACATCATCCGGCACTCATTATGATTTTTGTGTTGTTGATTGCCGGTTTGGGTGTCAAAGCGGCACTGGTGCCGTTACACGGCTGGTTACCCGAGGCGATGGTGGCACCTGCACCGGTGAGTGCACTGTTGCACGCGGTGGCGGTGGTGAAGGCCGGTGCGTTTGGCATTATTCGTGTGGTTTATGATGTCTTTGGTGTCGACTTTGCGACGCTGCTGGGGGTGACCGGGCCACTGGTAATATTGGCTGCGATCACCATTCTCTACGGCTCACTACGGGCACTGTTTCAGGATGATCTAAAGCGTCGGCTGGCGTTTTCCACGGTCAGTCAAGTGGCCTATATCACGTTGGGTGTGGCGATTGCAGGACCCATTGCCGCAGTGGGTGGTATGGTGCATCTAGTACATCAGGGGTTGATGAAAATTACGCTGTTTTTCTGTGCCGGTAATCTGGCCGAAACCCTGGGTATTCACAAGGTGAGTGAGATGAACGGTGTGGGGCGGCGTATGCCGTGGACCATGGCCGCATTTACTGTCGGTGCTTTCGGTATGATCGGTGCACCACCCGTGGCCGGTTTTATCAGTAAGTGGTATCTGGGTATGGGCGCATTGGAGATGAATCAGGGGTGGCTGATTTTAATATTAGCCGCCAGTACGCTAATGAATGCGGCCTATTTTTTGCCCATTTTACATGCGGCCTGGTTCCGCGAACCCCCAGACTCATGGCCAGAAGAGCGTAAGTTCGGAGATAAAGAGACCGCCTGGGCACTGTTGTTACCACCCGTGGTGACGGCGCTGCTGGCACTGGCTGTTGGTCTGCTGGCGCTGGCTCCCTTCAGCCCTTTGGCGTGGGTTCAGTTTGTAGTGCAGCGGGAGTTTGTCCCATGATCAACAGTGACCCCTATGGTGTTGTGTTGTGGGTTGTTGTGGGCTGGCCACTCTTGTTGGCGATACCGGCGGTACGCCGCTCTCTTCCCACGCCTGATTACCTTGCTATTTTACCTGCGCTGTTGCTGGTATGGCTGCCTGTAGACTTGAGCTCGACGCTCTCCTGGTTATTACTGGGTGTGGGAGTGAGTGTTGACGGTGAGCGCCGTTGGGTAGTGGCTGCGGTGGTTTTCATCTGGGTATTGGCTGCGACGCAGCGGCGTGATCCACAGTACACGGTAGCCCATTGGCAAAATACCCTCTATCTAATCACTTTGGCAGGCAGCTTAGGGGTGGTATTGGCCAGTGATAAGGTGGGTTTTTTTAGTTTTTCAACACTAATGGGCTATGGGTTTTATGGGTTATTAGTTTGCGGGCAGAGTAGAGCGGTTCAGCAGGCGGCTCGCTACTATTTGATCTGCCTGATCATCGCTGATCTGCTGCTTTTTGAGGCACTGCTATTGTCTGCCTTTAACCATCAACAGCTCTCTTTATCTTCTTTGACGGATTTCAGTACACCTTACCTGTTGATGGTGTTTGGCGCGGTTATTTTAAAAGCGGGGCTCTGGCCTGCCCATTTCTGGCTCTGCGCCAGTTATCGGTCAGCCAGCCCTTTTTCTGCTCTGCTACTGGTGTTGCCTGTTGTTATGGCGCTGTTCACCTTGATACGTTGGTTGCCATTGGGCTATCTGCACGATGGACGACTGGGGTGGTTGCTTATGGTCGCTGGTGGAGCCTCTATACTGTATGCAGGGTGGTGGTTTTTTCAGCGCTCTGTACAGGGTATGCCCCTTGCCAGAGCGAGTTTGCTTGCCAGTGGCGTGGTCACCGCGTTCGTTGGGCTGGTTCTGCTTGAGCCGTTATGGTGGCAGCCGTATGGCACACTTGTCTATCCACTGATTGCGCTAATCGGCATCAGTTTATCGGTGGCGGGTTTTATCTGCTCACGGGGGGCTGTGGTGTTGCCGCCGTATCGTTCAGCCCCTTTGGTTGAACGTGTATGGGTGGGTTGCGGTGCTTTATTTCGTAAGCTGCCTGCTTGGTATTGCCATTGGCATCAGGCGGGGTTAAAAAGGGTGAAACAGCTACAAGATTGGCTGGAACGACAGGATTCAACACGGTTGCGTTGTCATTGGCGTAGTGCGATCACACTGTTCGTATTGCTGGGTGTTGGTTTGGCTTGGCTTGTTAACTAAATAAGGAAGCATAAGGTGGAGAACTTACTTTCAAAACATTGGCACCATCTGCCTGATGATGAGGTAATGACACTGTTGGAGGTGGAGGAAAGTAAAGGGTTAGATACTTTTGAAGTAGCCCACCGGCAAGCCCATTATGGCGAAAATCGCCTGACGCTTAAAAAGGGAAAATCACCCTTTATTCTATTCCTGTTGCAGTTTAACCAGCCATTGGTCTACATTCTGCTGGCTGCGGCGCTAATTACTTTTTTATTGCAAGCGTGGGTAGATAGCGGTGTGATTTTTGGGGTGGTGCTGATCAATGCGGTTATTGGCTATATTCAAGAGTCAAAAGCGTTAAAAGCGATTGAGGCGCTGAGCTGTACTCTGGAGGGGAGTGCAATGGTGCTGAGAGCAGGGGAGAAAGTACAGCTCTCCGCCGCTGAGCTGGTGCCGGGCGATGTGGTTTTTTTACAATCAGGTGATCGGGTGCCTGCCGACCTGCGACTGTTATCGACCCGCGAGTTGCAGATTGATGAGTCGGCCCTGACAGGGGAGTCGGTTCCGGTGCAGAAGCAGTCTCGGCAACTGGTCCGCGAGACACCGCTGGCGGATCGCATCAATATGGCCTACTCATCAGCGCTTGTCAGCTATGGTACGGCTACGGGTGTTGTGGTTGCCACTGGCGATGAGACAGAAATAGGCTATATCAACACGCTGATTGCCAGTGCCGATACGCTGGCGACACCTTTAACTAAAAAAATAACCCATTTCAGCAGCATTCTGTTACGGGTTATTTTAATTCTGGCCACTTTTACGCTACTGGCCGGTTGGTTACGTGGTGAGTCACTGCTTGACACCTTTATGGCGGCGGTGGCATTAGCCGTGGCGGCCATACCCGAAGGGTTGCCTGCGGCGATGACCATTATGTTGGCGATTGGTGTGAACAAAATGGCGCGCAGCCATGCCATTATCCGCAAAATGCCCGCAGTGGAAACACTCGGTAGTACCACGGTGATCTGCTCTGATAAAACCGGCACCTTGACACAAAACCAGATGACAGTGCAGCAGCTCTTTGTAGCGGGTCAGGGGTTTCAGCTCTCCGGCATAGGTTATGCCCCACAAGGGGAGATGTTACTCAATGGGGTAGCGATTGACCTGAAGAGGTACCCAGCCCTAGAGCAGTGCTTGATAGCAGGCCTGCTCTGTAATGATTCACGGTTATTTAATCACGAAGGCGAGTGGCAGATTGAGGGTGATCCCACCGAAGCCGCTTTAATTGTTGCGGCGGAAAAAGCGGGGCTGGTGCGTGAAACGGTTGAAAAGCAATGGCCGCGCCGCGACACTCTGCCGTTTGAGTCACAGCATCAATATATGGCGACGCTGCACGATTTGGGTAATGGCGGGGCGATCATCTATCTGAAAGGGTCGGTTGAAAAAGTGCTTGCCCGTTGCCGTTGTTGTGTGGACGTAAAGGGTGAAGAGCGGCCCATTGATCAGGCCGCAATTCACCATGAAATGGAGATAATGGCCGCCAGCGGGCTGCGCATATTGGCGTTCGCCTGTCAACGTATTGGGGCCTCAATCTCCTCGGTAAACCATGCGGAGGTGGCAGAAGGGCTCACCTTTTTGGGGCTACAGGCGATGATGGAC
Source organism: Gammaproteobacteria bacterium (assembly GCA_021647245.1). Lineage (NCBI taxonomy): Bacteria > Pseudomonadati > Pseudomonadota > Gammaproteobacteria > Gammaproteobacteria bacterium. Next base: position 16,003 of record JAKIVC010000003.1, on the reverse strand, counting down.
CCCCCTAGAGTGGAGGCGGTCAGCGCAGTACGAGCCTGTCAGCGGGCGGGGATTCAGGTCAAAATGATCACCGGTGACCATGTGGCAACCGCCGCAGCGATTGCCCAGCAGATTGGTTTGCAGGGCGTGACAGAGGGTGGACATGAGCGCTTTGCCATGAGCGGTCATACACTCTCAGCACTGCCTGATCACGAGCTGCTGGCAGTTGTCGAGCGGATCTCGGTTTTTGCCAGGGTCTCTCCGGAGCAGAAACTTCGCCTAGTCGAGGCGCTACAAGCCGGTGGCCACATAGTCGCCATGACGGGTGATGGCGTCAATGATGCGCCGGCACTTAAACAGGCCGATATCGGTATTGCCATGGGCGTGGCGGGTACCGAGGTGGCGAAAGAGGCGGCGGATATGGTGTTGACTGATGACAACTTCTCCACCATTGAGGCGGCGGTAGAGGAGGGGCGGGCGGTGTTTGATAACCTGGTTAAATTTATCACCTGGACGTTACCCACAAATGTCGGCCAGGGTTCGGTGATTCTAGTGGCTATTATTGCCGGAGTTGCTCTGCCAGTGACCCCGGTACAGATTCTCTGGATCAACATGACCACCGCACTGCTATTAGGGATGATGCTGGCCTTCGAAAATAAGGAGCCAGGGATTATGGCGCGTCCACCCCGGCGACCTAACACCCCGGTATTGACTCGCGAGTTGGGTGTGCGTATCGGTATTGTTGGCATGATGTTGTTAGTGGGGGCTTTTGGACTGTTTGAGTTGACCCTACGACAAGGCGGCAGCATCGAAACAGCGCGTACCGTCGCGGTTAATATGTTTATATTTGGTCAGGCCTTCTATCTGCTTAACTGCCGGTCACTGCGTTATTCAATGTTTAAGCTGGGGGTTTTCTCCAACCGCTGGCTAGTTGTTGGGGTTGCACTCATGGTGCTGTTACAACTGCTGTTTACCTACTTGCCCATTTTAAATCAGCTGTTTGGTAGTGCGCCCATCGGTATTACCGAATGGTTGTGGGTGCTGGCGGGCGGTGTGTTGATTTATACCGTGGTGGGTATTGAAAAAATGTGGCGTTATGGCTTGCAGATAAATATCCGGGCTAACCCGGATAACTCATCATGAGCATGTTACACGATGATACGGCGATGCCCCCATAACTCCCCTGTAAAACCAAGTGCCTATGTGATCTTTTCGGTGGTACATTGCCGGCCGCAGATGAGCAGGTGCCCATGATCATTCCAGTTAGCCAACACGATCCGCTGGCAGCGCTGGCCACCGACTTCAAGTGTATGCTGGGCGGGCCGGTGGGTATGGCCATGAATTAAGCGTGAGACGTGGTATTTTTGCATACTGTCACTCACGTTCTGTAGATTAACATCCATTATGGCGTCGCTCTTCTCCTGGGTTGCTTCGCGGCTGGCGCTGCGCGCCTGTTCTGCAAACTGCATCCGCTCTTCGATGGATTTTGAGAGAAACTCAGCCTGCCATTGAGGATTTCTGACCTGGGAGCGAAACTGTTGGTAGGCAGTATCGTCACTACAAAAAATATCACCGTGGCTGAGCAGTGTTGCCTCACCGGCTACGTCAAATACGCAGGGATCATCCAGTAGTGTGGCACCGGTCAGATCAGCAAAGTGCTGGCCCACCAAAAAGTCACGATTACCCCGCATAAAGAGGACCTCGACACCGCTCGAACTCAGGCTTTTCAGCGCGCTAATAACCGGCTGATAGTGGGGGTGTATAGCATCATCACCTAACCAGTACTCAAAAAGATCACCCAGAATAAAGAGCCGCTCAGCATCACGGGCGCGGCTATTCAGGAAGCGAATGAATATCTCGGTCAGATGGGGCTGTTGTGGCCCCAAATGCAGATCAGAGATGAAATAGTCGGCCATTAGGCGGCTGACTCAATAATATCGATGCTTTCGATAATGATGTCGTCTACAGGTACATTTTGATGTCCCGAGACGGTCCCTGTTTCAACACCTTCAATTTCAGAGATGATCTCCATGCCATCCACTATTTTTCCAAACACACAGTAGCCATACCCCTCTGCTGTTGCCGAGCTGAAGTTGAGAAAGCTGTTGTTGGCCACATTAATGAAAAACTGTGAGCTGGCCGAGTGCGGGTCGGGGGTGCGTGCCATGGCGACGGTACCCACCTCATTGGTCAGACCATTGTCTGCCTCATTTTCAATGGTGGCGTTGGTCTTTTTCTGCTGCATACCCGGCTCCATGCCGCCACCCTGAACCATGAACCCCTTAATGACACGGTGAAATATAGTGCCATCGTAGAAGCCATCTTTGGCATATTGAATGAAATTTTCAACTGTTTTAGGGGCTTTTTCTGCATCCAGCTCCAGTGTGAAGCTGCCTTTATTGGTATTGATCTTAATCATTATATTTACCTGTTTAATTGATGAGAGTGACGTTTTCGATAATGACTTTATCTTGTGGCGCATCGCTGCGGAAAGGGCCACCACGACCGGTGCGAACATCACGGATTGTATCCACAGTATTCATCCCCTCGACCACTTTGCCAAACACAGTGTAGCCCCAGCCGCGAGGTGTTTTGCTGCGGTAATTAAGCGAGCCGTTATCGAGTACATTAATAAAGAATTGTGCCGTTGCCGAGTGCGGCTCGCCGGTACGCGCCATGGCAATTGAACCTCGTTCATTGCGCAGGCCGTTATAGGCCTCATTTTTGATAGGTTCATGGGTGGGTTTTTTACTGTAGTCCGTGGTAAATCCACCCCCTTGGATCATGAAGTTGGCAATCACCCGATGGAAAATGGTGCCCGGATAATATCCCTCTTCAACATAACGCAAAAAATTTTCAACTGTTTTGGGAGCCTTTTGTGGGTTGAGCTCCAAGATAATATCACCCAGATTGGTCTCTATTTTAACCCGGGGGTTCTCGGCAGCCAGCACCGAGCCAGAAATGAACAGGCATGATGCCAGAATGGCTGAAATTAATAGTTTCATCACTACATCCTAATTAATAAGTAGGGCATAATATAAAGCTTTTCGGCTTGATACAAAAGCCGCTCATCCAAGCCAACTAACGGAACCGCTTCCTGATGCTGCAAATACACAACAATCTGAGCCGTAAAAAAGAGTCCTTTCAACCGATAGACGATAAAAATGTCAGGCTCTATGTCTGTGGTATGACGGTGTATGACTTCTGCCATGTGGGGCATGCCCGGGTGATGGTAGTGTTTGATGTGGTCTACCGCTACCTCTGCCACCTCTATGGTAAAGAAGCGGTCACCTATGTGCGCAATGTGACCGACATTGACGACAAAATAATCAAGCGGGCCAACGAAAATAGCGAACCCTACTCATCACTTACCGAGCGTTTTATCACCGAAATGAAGGCCGATGAAGCCGCGCTGGGCATTTTACCGCCTGATCAGGAACCACGGGCAACCCATTACATGCAAGAGATTCTGGAGATGATCCAGACTCTGGTTGATAAAGGGGTTGCCTATGCAGCAAAGAATGGTGATGTCTATTACGATATTTCAAAGTTTGAGAGCTATGGCCAGCTCTCCGGTAAGCGGCTGGAAGATTTGCGTGTCGGTGAGCGGGTTGCCGTGGATGAATCAAAAAATGACCCGATGGATTTTGTGTTGTGGAAATCAGCCAAGCCAGGGGAGCCTAGCTGGGAGTCACCCTGGGGTGCAGGCCGTCCGGGCTGGCATATTGAGTGCTCTGCTATGTCGACCTGTTGCCTAGGAAACCACTTTGACATTCATGGCGGTGGTCTGGACCTGCAATTCCCTCACCATGAAAATGAAATCGCACAATCTGAAGCCGCCACCGGCGAAAAGTTTGCCAATGTCTGGATGCACAACGGTTTTGTGCGGATTAATGATGAGAAGATGTCGAAGTCGCTGAATAACTTTTTCACCATCCGCGAGGTGTTGAAAATTTATGATGCAGAAGTGGTGCGTTCATTCATATTGAATAGTCACTATCGCAGCCCGCTCAACTACTCAGATAGCCATCTGGATGAGGCGAAAAATGCGCTAACCACACTCTACACGGCGCTACGTGGTATCGAAATCGATAGGGGTGTAGAGATGACGGGTGAAATGGCTGAAAAGTTCTTTGCTGCGATGAATGATGACTTTAACACCCCGGCGGCCATGGCTGTGCTGTTTGAACTTGCTGGAAAAGTTAATAAGGCCCGTAACCGTGACCATGATAAAGCCGTGCTGTGGGCATCGCAGCTAAAACAGCTGGCGGCAACGCTGGGTATCTTGCAGCGCGAGCCACAAGCATTTTTCCAAAACGGCACAGCGGGTGAAGCCGGCATCAGTAATGAGCAGATTGAACAGCTGATCCAGCAACGTCTGGATGCGCGCAAGAGTAAAGCCTGGGCTGAGAGCGACCGAATTCGAGATCAATTGAAAGCAGAAGGTATTATTTTGGAAGATAGCGGCCAAGGCACCACCTGGCGGCGCGAATAGATCTGAAGGGTTGGGATTCAAATCTATCCTTGGAATATCAATCAAAGGGGGCAAGGAACTCTGGGGTGCGATACTTAACTGCGGGGTTAAGTCAGTGCATCTAGGGTCAGCACCCTCAGCGAAATAATATTTGGTATCTTTTTTCACTCACAAGGCAGAGGAAGAGTCAGGTTTAACATGCTGGTGTTGGTACAGACCCACACTTTTAAAATGCGGAGCACTTATGACTAAAATCCGCGCCAAATATGGAGATACAAAATGAAAAAAATTATAACTTTAAGCTTGGTCATATTATTAACAGGTTGTGTTGGAGCAAATATTAGCTCTCTCTCTCGAGAATCAGGCCATGAAGGTTCCAACCTAATGATGCGTTGTGTTGATATGAGTACTAGTAGTGAAAGAGCTATGAATGCTAATTTAAAGAAATATGATGGCTGGAAAATGGTTTATGCTTCCGAATATACAACGAGTAATAAATCTGCTACGGCTGCTGTCATGTGCTTTGAAAAGCCATATACTAAATAAATAAATTAACTTTGCTGACCCCTTCGATTATTTAATGAAATTTATTAGGGCTTAACTTACTGCTGCTGGTGTCAGAACCCTTTGATGCCATTATAGGCAATAATGCAAACTTAAGAGTCTGCATCTCTTCGTTCATATTACTCAGAGAGATAATATCTGGCAGGCTCTCTTTTTTGAGTCTAGAGATAAAAAATAATCGCGGGGTGGAATAAATCAGTTTGGCTATCGTTGTGTCTGTACTAAGAACCCATATAAGGCCAGATATGATGTACAACATACTTCCTTCCTTTTCCGCACGACATGTGGTGGCTCCCTTGATTATTGCCGCCACGTTGCTCTCGGCTTCACCGGTTGAGGCTAAGCGATTCAAATACAGCAATGATGGTTTTGAGGCATGGGCACGCTTAGCGCTCTCTTCGCAGGTATCGGCACTGGATACTAATATGACGGCGCGTGATAGTAGTAACTGGAATGGCGATGCGTCACTGCGTTTGAATTTGCGTTGGATCAGTGACAATGCACTGACTTACGGGTTGCGTGTCGAGTATGATTCAAATACTCACACTGCAGAAGATTTGAAGCGTGATGAGATCTACGCATATATGGTGGGTAGCTTCGGGCGTGTGGAGATAGGTGAGCAGGATGGTCCGGCGGATCGGCTGGCTTTTCATGCACCGATTACTGCGCTGGGGCAGATACGGGGTGATTTTTCACGCTATGTTGGCAGTCAGGCACTGCTTTCGGCATATGATACCAGTGATGCGGCAAAGCTTATATTTCTCTCAGCACCTATGAGGGGGTGGCGTTATGGCCTCTCGTATGCGCCTGAGTATACGCGCAACCAGGATGCTATTGACCCCCGTGACCGCACCCGCCAACGTAACGCCATGGAGTTTGGGGTGCAGTATCAGCAAGATATCGGCGAGTGGGTCGGTGGAGTTAGTGGTGGCTATGTGACGGGTGATGCGGATGCCAGCACCCAGCGTGCGGATCTCGATTCATGGAGTGTGGGTGGTGAGTTGCGCCGTGGCCGCTTCACCTTGGGTACGGCGTATGTGTGGCGAGGTGATAGTAATCTGCGTACTGCCAACTATGACCAGGAGGAGATCAATATGGGGGTCTCATGGCGTGGGCGCAAGTGGCAGGGTCGAAAGTGGCGCGCCGCGTTCTCTGCGGCCAGTGTGACCTCTTCTGGTCGTGACTATGATCTGCTGGGTGTGGGGATGTCCATGGAGGTGATACGCAATCTTCATTGGCGGGCGGATCTTGTCCAATACAATGAGACAAGTCTGTTGACTGGAAAGCAGCGTGCTACGGTGTTTATTACTGAGCTGGAGTTGCGGATTTAGAACAAAACAGGCGGGGGCAGCCCTCTACCCTCTTGTATTGCCTGACCAGGCAATACAAGAGGGTTGATGGACTGGGCTTGCCCCCTGCTACACGTTATGGCAGTTACTCTATTCCCTGTAGCTGTTTCAGGATATTTTCGTTTTCCAGTGTTGAGGTGTCCTGGGTGATTTTTTCACCTTTGGCAATGGTGCGGAGCAGGCGGCGCATTATCTTTCCGGAACGAGTTTTGGGCAGGTTGTCAGAAAAGCGCATCTCATCCGGTTTAGCGATAGGGCCAATTTGTTCGCCGACCCAGGCGCGTAACTCTTGGGTAAGTGCCTGATCGATACCACCTGCCGGGCGTTCGCCTTTAAGCACCACAAAGGCAAAGATACCTTCACCCTTGATCTCATCGCGACGACCCACTACCGCTGCTTCAGCCACCATGGGGTTTGCGACCAGTGCGGATTCGATTTCCATGGTGCCCAGGCGATGGCCGGAGACATTCAATACATCATCAATGCGTCCCATGATCCAGAAGTAGCCATCGTTATCGCGGCGGGCGCTGTCGCCTGCCAGGTAATATTTTCCATCAAACATTCCCCAGTAGGTCTCTTTGTAGCGCTGTTCATCTCCCCATACCGTGCGCAACATGGCGGGCCACGGTTTTTTGATGACCAGATAGCCTCCTTGATTGGCTTCGGTAATACTGTTTCCCTGTTCATCAACGATATCCACATCCATGCCGGGCAGGGCGTGTGTACATGAACCGGGCTTGGTGGCGGTGGCACCGGGGAGGGGGGCTATTACATTGGCGCCGGTTTCGGTCTGCCACCAAGTATCGACAATCGGGCAGCGCTCTTTTCCTATCACGGTGTGATACCAGATCCAGGCTTCCGGGTTGATCGGCTCTCCCACAGTGCCGAGCAGGCGTATTGAGCTGAGGTCATATTGGTTGGGAATCTCATCCCCCAGCTTCATGAGTGCACGGATTGCAGTGGGAGCGGTATAGAAAATAGTCACTTTGTGGTCTTGGCAGAGCTTCCAGAAACGCCCGCTATCAGGAACCGTGGGTGCACCTTCGTAGATCACTACGGTGCCACCGATAGCCAGTGGCCCGTAGGCAACGTAGGTGTGGCCGGTAATCCAGCCAACATCGGCGGTGCACCAGAAGATGTCACTCTCTTGTACGTCAAAGACCCATTTACAGGTGGTGATAGCTCCTAGCAGATAACCGGCGCTGGCGTGTTGTATCCCTTTTGGCTTACCAGTGGAGCCTGATGTGTAGAGCAGGAAGAGAGGATGTTCGCTATTAACCCACTCAGGCTCGCAGTGGCGGGGCTGCTCTGCAACAGCATCGTGCCACCAGATGTCTCGTTCGCTCTGCATGTTGATCGGCTGCTTTGTACGCTGCAGAACGATGACTCTTTCGATGCTCGGACAGCCAGCGTCAAGTGCTTTATCGGCGGCAGTTTTTAGTGCAACGATTTTTCCGCCACGGTGACCACCATCAGCGGTGATCAGGATTTTTGCGCGGGCATCTTCGATGCGATCTTTGAGTGACTCAGCGGAGAAACCACCAAATACCACAGAGTGTATGGCTCCGATACGTGCACAGGCCTGCATGGCGATAACGGCTTCCGGGGTCATTGGCATATAGATGACAACGCGATCACCACTGACCACCCCTTGGCTCTTTAAGAGGTTAGACATTGCACACACGTCGCCATACAGCTCTTTGTAGCTGATATGGCGGGTGTCGCCCTGTTCACCTTCAAAGATGATGGCAGTTTTGTCGCCACGGTTTTCAAGGTGGCGATCCAGGCAGTTGTAGGAGACGTTGAGGCTGCCATCGCCAAACCAGCTAAAATGGGGTGCCCGGCTCTCATCGAGTACTTTGCTAAACGGTATTTTCCAGCTGATCTCCTGATTGGCCCGATTGGCCCAGAAGCCGGTGTAATCGTTGTCGGCTTCTGCGCGCAACTGTTGTAGCTTTTCGGGGGTAATGCGGGCTTGCTTGGCAAACGCGGCGGATGGAGTGAACAGACGCTCTTCGATGAGGGTGGATTCTATGTTGTTTGACACGGTGGTTCGCTCTCCATGGGCTGAGGTTTAACGTGTACGCAGTCGCTTCGACTCTATATTAAAAATAAATCGTTGGATCTGGCTCTCTATCGATGCCGATATATCGATAAAAGTGAAACCGATCAGGGTGGTTGTTTCGCTGTTATTATTTGATTTTACGATGTTGTTTTTTACTTTTAAAGTGGTTTTAAAGCCATCATTCAGTGAGAGTTGAATTTCGCACGCCTCTATAATGTCATCCACTTTGAATGACAGGTGGCAATCACCATGAACCAGAATCGAAAATCCGCCAATACTGATGTCAGCCAACTCGGTTTTCACCGGGGTGGTATCGGTCGGGAAGTAGCAAATAGCGGAGATGCCTTGGGGAATATTAATGCGAAAAAACTCCCGCCGCTGCATGCGTATCAATAGTTGCGGGAAGGGGGTGATAAAGCACATTTTATCGGTGCATTTCTCCTGATGCGGTGCATCCAGCATAAATTCGATGGGCACATCATTAATTGTCGATGCGCAATAGAGCATTGTCGCTTCACTGATCTGCTGGTTGAGCGGCTCATCGGGTGTCGTCTCAAATATCAGAGAGCCGTTTTCCGGATCAATGCCGAGTAGGCGGGTGGAGAAGTTTACGGTGGTTTTTTTAGTATCATCAACAAGATGAACGGTGACCGGAATCTCTTTGGTGATGATCATATTGATCAGGTTCTGGCGCTGGTTTTGGCTGCCGATAAGGAAGCTTTCCTGCTCAGGTGTACCCAGGAGAGTGATGGGGTGGTGAGTGCTCATATGCTGAGAATAGCGCCTTTATGGGGAGTTATCTGACCTATTTGTTCTTTCATGGCATTTTATTTAAGGGAGTATTACGCACTGTGCTCCTGCACGCCACGTTTGTGAATAATATAGCCATTCAGGAAGTGATTTAGCAGTAGGTCGCTACACACCTTGTAGTTTTTATGCCCCTCTTTACGAAAAATGCCGGATAGCTCAGACTTCTTTATCTCATATCCTGACATTTCAAATATCTCGATCATATCGATCTCTTTCAGGTCGAGGGCGATGCGTAGTTTTTTGATGATTTCGTTATTGGTCATTGTGATTTTTTTACTCGTGATTTTTCAGTGGCAATCTGTACGATAATCTCTTGGCCGAAAACGCTCTGCCCATCTTGAGCCAGTGCTTGTTCAGCTGACGACTCCTGACTAAAGATGATAAAAGCGTATCCTTTGATCTGTTTGGTTTTTCGGTCTTGTGGCAAAAGAACCTCTTTAATCTCACCAAACTCTGAAAAGTGCTGTTTCAGGGTCTCTTGGGTGACTGATTGACTGAGGTTACCTAAATAAATTTTTGTTTTGCTCATGGTGCTCTCTTTGTCGTGTTCAGGCTTGATGAGTGCCGGTTGGTTTTTGATGGGGCAGCTCTATGTTTTTATCGATAACGCCAGCATCCGGGTTGTTAAAGGTATCCATATTCAGCGTTTTTTCAGAGCGGGCAACCACGGTGGTCACCACCGCATCGCCGGTGACATTGACCGCCGTCCGCATCATATCCAGCAGCCGGTCAACGCCGATAATAAGCGCAATGCCTTCAACCGGCAGCCCCACCTGGTTTAATACCATGGCCAGCATGATCAATCCGACACCTGGCACACCGGCGGTGCCGATAGAGGCCAGTACCGCCATTGATACCACGGTAAGATAGCCCATTAAACCCAGTTCAATACCGTACACATTGGCGATGAAGACAGTGGCAACACCTTGCATGATCGCGGTGCCATCCATATTGATGGTCGCACCAAACGGAACCACAAATGAGGCGGTGGAGTTGTCGACACCGATACGTTTTTCAACACTGGTGAGTGTGACCGGAATGGTGGCGTTGGAGCTGGAGGTGCTAAAGGCAAAAATCTGCGCAGCACGCATTTTTTTTAAGAAGATGAGGGGGTTCACTTTGCCCAGTAGTTTGAGTATCAGCATCAGAGTGCCGGTGAGGTGTAGTAACAGCACCAGTGCCACGGTCAAAAAATAACTCATCATCGGAATAATGAGGTCTAGCCCTTGCTGAGAAAATGTTTTGCACATCAGTGCAAATACGCCATAGGGGGCAATATGCATCACGATATTGACCACCTGCATCATCACCTCGTTGAGGCGCTCGGTTATATCAATTAATGGTTTTCCACGCTCACCAATCATCAATATGCAGATACCAAATAGAATGGTAAAGAAGATGATTTGCAGCATATTTCCTTCGGCATAGGCGGCAACCGGGTTGGTGGGCACTAGGTCTATAATAACTTGGCTCAAAGGCGGGGCCTCGGGTGCGGTAAAGCTGGTTGCCGCATTATCCGCCATATCGAACCCCTGGCCAGGGCCAATCAGTGTGGCAAACGCAATGGCCATGGAGATAGCCAGAGCAGTTGTCATCAAAAACAACAAAAATGATTTCAAGCCGACTCGGCCTAATTTATTTACATCACCTAAACCACACACGCCACAGATCAGTGAGAAGGTGACCAGTGGAACCACTAGCATTTTCAGGGTGCTGATAAAGAGCGCCCCAACAACCAGAAACAGCCCCTCAACCAAGTATACCTGCACCCATTCGACATCCGACAAAAAGGTGTTGATGATGCTACCTACTATGAGGCCGGCCACCATCCAGATTAAAATTTTGGTGGTCATGGTTGTCTTTGAAGACATAGGAACTCCATTTATCGGGTGACGATGTAGTGGTCAATTTGCAGAAACCTGTCGCTAGTGTACTACGCTTGAGGCGTTGCCTGACAAGTCATGGCTATTTTATAAGCCAGGTGGTATCTATTTCAGCCGTTTTACAGGGTAGTGATACAAGAGCGTGACGCGTTACAATACATCATCATCAATATCTTTTTGCGGATCCCAACCCTCTTTGTTGGCGCGTTTAATCGCTTCGCTCTGGATGCGTTCGAAGCATTTTCTTTGCTCTTCTGGAAGATTGCTGACCAAAAAACCGTATTTCTCCCACTCTTTGCTGGTTTTATCCCACAGATCCTGAATAGCCGTTGAGAGCCACCCCTCACAGGTTTCAGTTTCGGGAATGAGCCCAAACACCCAGGCATCACGGATAACCTTACCGGTGTCGGTCATGCCGCCATTTCTATCGTTATAAATGCCCGCGTATTTACTCATGTTTTTTCTGGTGCGCATATTCGTGTTCCATTTTAATAATTAGGAAAGTCTAGGAGGCTGTCGGACTTAGGGTGAATCTACTGCGGAAAAGCCATTCCGGCCTATTTCTCCGATCCTTTTCGTTGAATATGCCCAATATTCGCCTCAAATGATCAAAAAAATGGACTTAAAGTGGTTTTTCCTCGCTACGATCACCTAAACCCGACAGCCTTCTAGATTGCTCAGATGGGTTACCCCTTGTCTGCTTTCTGGCGACGCTGTCGTTTGATTTTTTTGTTGTTTTTACGGCGTTTTTCTCTTGCCGTTAGCCTCTTTTTGTCTGGGTTTTTAACCCCGTAGGCTTTGCCCGATGCTTTTACTCGCTCGGGTCCTCGGTAGTGGCCGGGTAGCTCTTCGATGATGCGTCGTATCAGTTTCTGTTTTAGATAGCGCTCAATGCTAGCGGCAAGATTCCACTCGGTGGGATCTATCAATGTAATCGCAAGGCCTTTGTTACCAGCGCGGCCGGTGCGGCCGATGCGGTGTAGATAGCTGTCACCTCGGCGCGCCATTGCTGAGTTCACTACCAAATCAACGCCTTCGATGTCCAGCCCTCGTGCAGCGAGGTCGGTGGCAACCAGTATATTAATTTTACCGTCATGCAGCAGATCCATAGCCCGGTCTCGCTGGTTCTGCTCTAGACTGCCGTGTAGAACCGTTGCACGCAGTCCTCTGTGCATCAAGTAGCTACCAATTTTTTCTGCCTTTTCGCGGCTGTTGGCAAATACAATTGCTTTTTGATAGTGTTCGTTACGCAGTAACCAGTAGATCTGCTCTTGCTTGTGTTGTGCGTTATCACTCAGGATCATCTGTTGCAGAATATTAGCGTGTCGATCCCATACGGTATTGAGTGAGATCAGCTCAGGTTGGTTCATTATCTGTTGAGCAATGACGCTAATGCTGCCTTTGCTAGAGGCTGAGACCAGCAGCGTCTGGCGCTCACTATTGCACTGCCCGGCAATGGTCAGAACATCATCGCTCATCCCCAGATCCAACATGCGGTCTGCTTCGTCGAGCACCAGCATCTCAAGATCAAGAAAATCGGCGGCACCTTTTTTCAGTAGCTCCAGTAGTCGACCCGGGGTGGCGATGATGACATCGGGATTATGTTGCAGTAGTTCAAGCTGTGCATTGATATCGTCACCACCACTGATTAAATCTATTTTCAGGCGGGTGAATTTTGCCAGCTCAGCGCAAACACCATGAACCTGGGTGGCCAGCTCGCGTGTTGGCAGCAGCACCAAGGCGCGGGTGCCTCCTGGGCTGGCTTTGCTTAGCAGGGTGTGTAGCATCGGTACCAAAAAGGCGATGGTTTTACCACTGCCGGTTTCGGCGTTGATCTGTAGGTCAATCTGTTCCAGTGCCAGTGGGATCGCTTTAACCTGAACAGCGGTCGGATCCTTGATGTTCATCTCGTTAAGGGCGCGTAACAGTGAGCGATGGAAATTGAAATGTGCAAACAACGGGGTGGCCTCTTGGTGGTGCGGTGGCGCATTTTAACAGAAAGCGGCGAGTAATGCCTATTGCTCGGGATTGTGGTGGGTGTGCCCGCAACCGTGGCTGCGGGTTGGCGGGGTTATTGCTTGGCGTAGTAGGCGGCGATGGCTTTGATTTCGATGAGGCTGAGCACATCTGACATGGCGGTCATTTTGGGGTCTTTACGCAGCCCTTGTTGGTACTCTTGCATGGCTAACACAATATAAGGTTCCAATTGCCCCGCCAGGCGTGGCACGCCGGGTTGTGTACTGTACCCACGTTCGCCGTGACAAAAGCTGCAGCGCTCTTCCACCAGTCTGGCAGGGTCATAGAGTGGGTAGGTGGTCGGTTTTGCCGCTTGTTGGGCCTCAAAGTAGAGCGCAATATCGTTGAGCTGCTGTGTGGTGAGGCCTTGAGCAACCGTTTCCATGCTCTCATGGCTGCGTTTGCCGTTGCTATAGGCGAGTGTGGCGGAGACCAGATAAAATGAGTCTTGCCCGGCCAGCCCGGGTACATTGGCAGGATCACCACTGATGCCCTTGTCACCGTGGCACACGGTACAGGCGGATGCCAGCTCTTCACCACGGCTAATATCACCTTCAACACTCGGTTTATTTTGCCGTTCCGGCTCCTGCCTGGCATAGAAATAGGCGATTTTTTCGATATCTACATCACTCAACCCGGAGACCAGGTTAGTCATCGCTTTATGGTGACGAACATCAATTTGGTAATCTTTGGTGGCGCGGGCCAGATATTTGACATCAAACCCGGTGAGGCTGGGGATGTTTTTCATCTGGCTATTACCCTTGTTGCCATGGCAGCCGTTACAGGAGGCGGCCATGCGTTTGCCATCTTCCAACGGGTGGAAAGCACCGTCTGACTCGATATCTTTGTGTAGTGGCGACTCGGTGGTTTGCAAGGCGTAATAGGCTGAAAGGTCACGAATCTGTTGGTTACTCAGCTTGGCTACGGGCTCTTGCATCAGCTCTTCGTTGCGTTTGCCATCACGGTAATCCATGGTTGCTTTGACCAGGTAGGCAGCGGGTGAACCCGCCAGGCTAGGCATGTAGGGGTTGAGGCTGTTGCCATCATAGCCGTGGCACCCGGCGCAACGCTCCGCCAGGCGCTTGCCTCGGTTGGCGTTACCTTTTTTAGGCTTGGGTGGTTTTTCCGGCTTTTGAACCGCATAGTGCGCGGCGATAGCGCGAATTTTTTCATTCTCCCCACCCAGCATACTTTTGAACATAGCCATCAATTCGTGGTCACGCTCGCCATTAAAGTAGCTGTTAAGTGCCGGTTCAAAATACTCAAGCGGCATACCCGCAAGGCTTGGTGTATTGACATGTTTTTGGCTACGCCCCTTCTCCCCGTGGCAGCCATCACAGCTTTTAGCGATGCGCGAGCCAACTTTAAGTGCTTTTTTATCGCTCAGTATTGATTTGGACTCGGCATCCGCCACCGCACCCGTCCACAGGGTCTCCAGGCTGGCGTAGTAAGCAGATACATTGGCCAGACTCTCGGGGCTAACCTTTTGGGTAATGCGCTCCATTTCAGCATGTTTGCGTGCGCCATTGGTGTAGGCAATCATTGAGCGAATCAGATAATCCTGCTCCATGCCGGCAATGAAGGGAGCACCGCTACGTGCTTCAACACCGCTCATGCCGTGGCAGAGTGCACAGCTGGATTTTGCGACTTGGCGACCCGCAGCGATGTCTCCAATGTGAAATGGCTCGGCTACAGTCGCTTCCACCTTTGAAAGGTCGGTTGTGTCGTCACTCTCTTCCGGGGTGGTTGGTTTTTCGTGATTACTTTTCAGCGAGTCTGGAGCCGGGGACGAATCGCAACCGCTAAGCAATATGAATAGCAGTGCCAGCATGACGCGTGTGAATTTCATTGATCGCTCCTTTCAGGGTAAAGGGTGATGGCGCTACCGAGTAGCGCCGCGATTTCAATTATGAGGTTGAGGCTGGCGGGTCTGCCTCATCTTGCTGTACCAGTCCCTGCTCTTCCTGGTGGGCATTAGAGGGTAATTTGTAGAACCACATCTGGTACATCGAGATGAAAAACATCACCGCAAAGCAGATCCCCATTGCGGCACCGCTGATGAGTACAACCCAAGCGAAGGGTTCAAATATTTTGGTGATGTACCAGGCGGAAATATCAAGGAATATGGCGATAAAAGGGACAGTAATAAGTGAAACCTTAACCCATTCACGCTTCAAGTAGGCGTGGCAGAAGATTGATCCAATAATGAAAAATATGAAGGTGAGACCAAACAGATGAATATGTGAAACCCGTACCAGCGTATACAGGTCAGCACCATGATCCTCCTCGGCAACATTCTGGATACCCTCAAAATCTTCCAGTTGTGGGAGGTGAGGGTTACGTTTGTTGTGGCAGGTGATGCAGCGTTTATCAAAAATCGCTTTCATCTCACTCTCATAACGCTCCTCGGTAATACCGTTACGCACCCAGTTGCTGATTTTTATATTTTCATCGGCGGGTAACATGTTAGACATGGGACCCCTAAGTGAAGATTCCAGCACGGTACCTGTTTTGGTGCCACTGTAGGCAATAACAATATCATCAACTGTGAGCATTGGCTCACCATCACGACCGTGGTGGCTGGCAAATACGTAGATCATTGCGAATGTGTAACCAAGGCCTAATACACAAAGTGCACCACTGTAAAGAGCCTTTTGCACCAGTGGAAGGTGTGAAAAGTGTACAAAAAAACGCCAGCTCATAATTGCCTCATACTGTTTTAATAACCTGATATTTGCCTAGGAGGCTGTCGGACTTAGGGTGAATCTACTGCGGAAAAGCCATTCAGGCCCATTTCTCCGATCATTTTCGTTGAATATGCTCAATATTCGCCTCAAACGATCAAAAAAATGGACTCAAAATG